>NZ_JBNGOY010000039.1:0-56650 GCF_050589805.1 Carboxylicivirga fragile
AGTCCCCTTCAGGGGATTTAGGGGTAACAAATATTGAAGTTAGTTACAAATTATAAGTTTCAAAGATTCTTTTTTGACTTTTGAGACAGCCTCTTAAAAATATAGTATTTTGTTTATTACCTCATATCAATTACGTCAACGCTTGGATTACTTGCTTGATCAAATACAAAAGTATTATCATCCACCGTTTTATTGGTTGTCATTTGCTTAATGGTGACCGTATAGCTGTTACCATCTTTACCAACCTGACGCATTGAATACAGTTGAAGGTTGTCTTTAAAAATAATCAGTTTGATTCTTGAAAAAGGTTTATCTCTGTTTTCCGGAAACAAATCTATTTCATGACATGCTTTGCCATCAGCTGTTCCATCACCAACATAGTTGAACTTGTAGCCCTCCTGATAGATGGTGAATATTGTTGCTGGGTTCAGGTTTTCCTCATCATCGGGTAGTGGCTCGGTCATGTTTACCTCTTCAGCATCGAGCATGTGCTCATATAACGTTGTGCCGTCAAAATATTTGACCACATCCATTACCGATACCTTGTATTTATTGCCTTTAAGAATGATTGATCCATCATAAACTTCTGATATGCCTTCTTGCAAATTCTCCATGGCTAAACTAAAGTCAGCGACAATTGAAGGATAAGCTTTCGTTTTTTTAGTGACTTCATCAAGAATAGATTTTGCCTTCTCGGCCGATTGCGCATTAATGGCAATCGCGATACATAAGCAAACTAAGGTTGTAAAATATTTCTTCATAATTAAGTTGTTTCTTTTCATAGAGCGCAAAGTGATTATTGCATGCTCGCTTTAATTAATAGTTGTTGGAGTAAAGCAATTATTATTCCAAAGTTAAATATTATTGATATTGACTTAGAACTTTATCTAACTCTAGTTCGTCTGGAACTAATACTTGTCGTGCCTTACTACCTTCAAATGGCCCAACAATGCCAGCCGCTTCCAATTGGTCAATGATCCGACCAGCTCGATTATATCCTATCGAAAATCGTCGTTGAATTAATGAGGTTGAACCACTTTGATTAGCAACTACTACTCGCGCGGCATCTTCAAACATAGCATCACGTTTCGACATGTCCACTTCTCCTGCTTCAGTTCCAGAATTATCATCTCCTTGATATTCGGGTAACATAAAGGCAGACACGTAGCCACGCTGTGCACCAATGTAATCGTTTACGCGTTCTACTTCAGGTGTATCAACAAAGGCACATTGCACACGTACCAAGTCGCTACCCTGTGAAATAAGCATATCACCGCGACCAATTAATTGATTTGCACCAGGAGAATCCAAGATGGTACGCGAATCGATCATTGAAGCCACTTTAAATGCAACTCGGGTAGGGAAGTTGGCTTTAATTACACCAGTAATAATATTGGTAGATGGACGCTGGGTTGCAATAATCATATGAATACCTACCGCACGAGCCAACTGTGCAATTCGGGCAATTGGTAATTCCACTTCTTTACCTGCCGTCATAATCAAGTCGGCAAATTCATCAATTACCACAACAATGTATGGTAAGAATCGATGACCCTTTTCGGGATTCAATTGACGCTTCACAAATTTATGATTGTACTCTTTTATATTTCTTGCGTGAGCACCCTTTAATAACTCATAACGATTATCCATTTCGATGGCCAAAGAGTTAAGCGTATTCACCACTTTTTGCACATCGGTAATGATTGGATCGTCTTCGTCGGGCATTTTTGCTAAAAAGTGACGTTCAATCTTTGAATAGATGTTAAGTTCCACTTTCTTAGGATCTACCATTACAAATTTAAGTTGCGAAGGGTGCTTCTTGTAGACTAAAGAGGTGATAATCGCATTTAGTCCAACCGATTTTCCTTGTCCGGTAGCACCAGCCACAAGCATGTGTGGCGCTTTGGCTAAATCAATAACAAATGTTTCATTTGAGATGGTTTTTCCAAAGGCTATTGGCAGTTCGTATTTTGTGCTTTGAAACTTTTTGGTAGATATTATTGAACGCATTGAAACCACTTCTGGCTCAGAATTTGGAACCTCAATACCTATGGTTCCTCTTCCTGGAATTGGTGCAATAATTCTAATTCCTAAGGCAGCAAGCGATAAGGCAATGTCGTCTTCTAAGTTTTTAATTTTAGAAATACGGACGCCTGGAGCAGGTACAATTTCGTATAGTGTAACTGTTGGACCAACCGTTGCCTTAATATTTTTGATCTGTATTTTATAATCTTCAAGTGTTTTTACAATGCGGTTTTTATTGGATTCTAATTCTTCCATTGTTACTTCAGAATTATCACTGCTGTGATCATCCAATAATTCAACGGTAGGCAGCTTGTATGAAGATAAATCAAGCGTTGGATCGTAATCACCCAAAGGTTCATTTTCGTTTTCCCCAACAAACTCCTCCTCTTCTACTTTCTCAATGGTTAAATTAAGGTCGAATTCATCATCTACAGAACCTGGATCCACCTCTGGCGAAAACTCCATTTCTTTTTTGAGGTCATCCACTGGTTCTGCTACAGCAGTTTCAAGCGAATTTAATTCAGTTACTGGCCCCTCTTTTATTTCGATCTCCTTGTTTGAAGGTATTATCTCTTTTTCTTCTTCAGTAGGAAGGACATCTTTTTCTATAGGTTCATCTTTGCTAATTTCAGTTTCAGTATTGGGTTCATTTGTAGAGCCTTCTTCTTTAGAAAAAGGTTTTTGCATTGCTCTATATACTGCCTCAAAAGTAATGGATAGATAGACCAGAAGATAAATCAATAATAAGATGGCTGTACCGACAATTCCGATTGAAGAGCCAAGCCATTTACTTATAAAGTAACCATGTGTTCCTCCAAGTAATAAATATTGATCATCGGTATTAGATATAAACAAAAAACCAAGGGTAACTGATAGCCATATGGTAACGACAAAACTATGAATGACGGTTTGTTTAAGCGGTAAGATACGTGCACCCATTAGTCGAAAGCCAACCACAAATAATATAAGGATTAACGAAAAAGCAGCAATTCCCACACCATCATTCATGAAATAATCAGCCAGGTAAGCACCTAGTTTACCTGTCCAGTTTTTAACCGTAATGTCAGAATCTGAGATAAGTTCCCACATGGAGATGTCAAATTTGCTTTTATCGGCAAATCCAGTGAATAACGAAGAGAAAAATGCAAGTAATAAAAAGAAACCAACTCCAACGGTAATAATACCAGAGATGAAACGCAATTTGAAATTACGAATACTTTGAATCCAATCTTTTAATAGGCTTGTAAAGGGTGTTTTTTTGATTTTTTTCTTGCTCGGTTTCTTGGCCATAGGTCATTCAGTTCAATAGGTATTTATCAAACACAAAAGTAATAAAAGCCATGCCAAATATTGAAATATGGCAAAAATCTTTATCGTACTTTTGTAAATATTATAACTGAATTAACGACGAAACGATATCTTTTATTTCATTCTGATTCGTTCGTTTGTAGTTTTTAGGAATGATAAACTCGTCCTGATCGATTTCCTTGAATTTAACCGATTCGGCTTGCATCGATAATTCAAGCCCTTGAAATACGACACTAAATTCCATTAAAGTTCCTGGTATTTCACTAAAAGGGGTATTTACATTGGAGTGACTAAAACCAAGTTCTTCGGTATAGTATAAAACAGCACTTGAAACTTTGTTATCCTTAAAGTTGGCAACTGCTTTTGTACATTTGATACCAGCAATAGTTTTTACTGAGTCCTCGAAAAATTCAATTTGGGGCAATTGCTGATCTTGAAATAGAAAGAGGTTTTCTTTTGGTTGCTGAGGATAAAACAGTTTTTTGTCAAATATTTTGAATAATGTAAAGCAAGTATCACCTTTTGATCGTGAAATATATTCCAAATTGTAGAAGTTAAACTCACCACTCAGATTAAGTTTGAAATGGTCGTCTTTAAAAATAGAGATCATTTTTTCAGGCAAGAACGAAGCAAAACCTTGATTGGCTATTTCTTCAGGATAGCTTATTGCATAGGTGATGACTCCTTGATTATTAGTATCTTTTGTTTCCTCTTTACAAGTGGTAAAAAGTAATGCCAGAATAACTGCTATAAATAACTGTTTCATGCTTTAGTTTTAGCTTTTACTTCGTCCAAAAGCTGAGTGTCAAAAGTAACAATTAAATGCATAGATGTATGTTAGTTTATCCTTAATAACTGGTATTTCATAAAAAAACAAATGCTTTTCACATGCTTGTTTAGGTAGAGTTTTAATATGTTCATTGTTCTGAAAAGATTAATTGAATCTCCGCATTAAGTAATAATCGCTTGAATTAGCTAAGTTTGTTTTAAATTGAAAGTTGAATAATTGATCTGATATATAGTGCGTTGTGTTATCAATGATGAAAGTCATAAATTAAATGACTAAAATATTGTTATATCGCAAATTGAAGACCTATTAATAATAACCAAATATTTAAAAGCCATGGGCAAATTAGCTGTTATTGCACTTGGAGGAAATGCTCTTTTGAGAGATAACCAAATTGGTACAATCGAAGAACAAGAGCAAAATACTACCGACACGTTAGAAAACATTGTATTCTTATTGAAAGAGGGTTATAATATTGTAATATCACATGGGAATGGACCCCAGGTGGGCAGTATTGTAATGCGTAACGATGCTGGAGAGCAAATGTATAATATACCGCAAATGCCATTGGACGTTTGTGTAGCTGATTCTCAAGGTGGGATTGGGTATATGATTGAACGTTCGTTGAAAAATGTGATGCGTAAGCATGATATAAAACGCGATGTGATTACATTAATGACAACTGTAGAAGTTGATCCCAATGACCCTGCATTTAAAGCACCTACAAAACGAATTGGAAAGATCGTTAACAAAGAAGAAGCTGATAAACTAGCGTCTGAAAAGGGGTGGATATTTAAAGAGGAAAAGAAGACCACAAGTGGATTTCGTCGTGTTGTTCCTTCGCCGCAACCCAAAGAAGTAGGTAACTGGGAAGTGATTGAGAAAAATGCGCGCCAAGGTACTATTGTTATAGCAGTAGGTGGTGGCGGTGTTCCTGTTTATACGGATGAAAAAGGGGATATTCGTCCAATTGAAGCTGTTATTGACAAGGATTTGGCTAACTCATTATTAGCACGCCAAATTAAAGCAGATCGCTTCTATATTTTAACAGATGTACCATTTGTTTATACTAACTTTGGACAACCTGATCAGAAGGTATTGGAGTTCTTGAACATTAAAGATACTAAGAAGTACATGGAAGATGGTATTTTTGGTGAAGGAAGCATGGCTCCAAAAATGAACGCTGCACTTCAATTCGTTGAAGGTGGTGGTGATATGAGTGTCATAACCGAGGCAACCAAATTGGTTGACAAGTCGTTTGGTACAAAAATTACTGCAGAATACGATGAGGCAGATTTGAATAAATACAATAAATAATAATTATAAAAATAGAGAATTATGGCATTTAATCTTAAAAATCGGAACTTCCTTAAGTTATTAGATTTCTCACAGGAAGAAATGAAGTTTATGCTAAAATTAGCGCAGGACTTAAAAGCTGCAAAGTATGCAGGAATTGAGCAACCACGTATGACTGGTAAAAACATAGCTCTGATTTTTGAAAAGTCTTCAACACGTACACGTTGTGCTTTTGAAGTAGCTGCTTTGGATCAAGGTGCTCACGTTACTTATTTGGGCCCTTCAGGATCTCAAATTGGTGGCAAAGAATCAATGAAAGATACGGCGCGTGTACTAGGACGCATGTATGATGGTATTGAGTATCGCGGATACGGACAAGCTATCGTTGAAGAATTAGGAAAATACGCCGGTGTTCCTGTATGGAATGGTTTGACTGATGAGTTTCACCCAACACAAATATTAGCCGATTTCTTAACAATGATGGAGCATAGCGATATGCCTTTGAATCAAGTATCGTACGCTTACCTTGGCGATGCACGTAACAACATGGCTAACTCTTTGTTAGTAGGTGGTTCTATCATGGGTATGGATGTACGTATCGTTGGTCCAGCTTCTTTGCAACCAGATGCTGATTTGGTAAAACAATGTGAAGCAATTGCTGAGAAAACAGGTGCTACCATCACCATTACCGATGATGTTAAAACTGGTGTTGAAGGATGTGATTTCCTTTATACTGATGTTTGGGTATCAATGGGTGAAGCTGACGAGGTGTGGAAAGAGCGCATTGAATTATTGAAACCATATCAGGTAAATACTTCTGCTATGGAAGCTACTGGTAATCCTAATTGTAAGTTTTTACATTGTTTACCTGCATTTCATAATCGTGAAACTAAAGTTGGAGAAGAAATTTTCCAGAAGTTCGGCTTAGATGGAATGGAAGTAACTGAGGATGTATTTGAATCGCCTGCATCAATTGTATTTGATCAAGCTGAGAATCGTATGCATACTATTAAAGCTGTTATGGTTGCGACTTTGGGCGCATAGTCAGATCTAATGGATATAGATATAAGGGCATTCAATGAAAATTGGATGCCTTTTTTTATGATTTGTTTTAGGTTAAATGAATGGCTAATAATTATTGAGTTTAAGAATCAGGACACTGTAGGTGTTTATTTAACTTATATGACTTTGGAACTTTCATTTAGGTCGCTTGTTATTATCTTCGTAGAATACTATAATTACCAAGATTATAAATTAAAGATAAAACTATGACTAAATTGAAATCGCTAGTGATGCTTGCCGTGATGGGCTTACTAATTATTGGCTGTAAAACAAAGGTTGATAATACTTCTGAGGCAGAGAAGGAATTAGCCAGTTTTAAAAAGCATGTTAATGAAATAAAACCAAATTTAAAGAATATTGAAGACATTAGTGCCATGCTGTATTTATCGGGCGCTGACTTTGATCCTGATTTAGTTCTTGATCCTAATGAATGGGAAGCAAATATTCAAAATGAAGATTTATTCGCAGCCAATATGGGGATTTATATCGTGGACGGTTTTTATCAGAAAGCCTATGATAAAAGAAAGGAAGCTTATTATAGCATTATGGCTGGTAAATCAATTGCCGCTAAACTTGACGCCATTGATATATTTGATGAATTAGTGCTCAATAAGTTGGATGCAGGTGTGGTTACCGAAGATTCAATACTTAATCATGTTGGAAATATTTTACATGATTCTGAAGTTGTTTTCAAAAATAAGAACGCCTATCGTGCGTTTGCTTCATTCTTAATTGGTACATATGTTGAGAAGCAATATATATTATTTAATAATATTTTTAATCAACCAGTTAAGTACTCTGACGAAGAGAAAATGATGTTGGCTTCACGCCAGATTATTGTGGCAAGAGAGCAATTAAAACAACTTCCGGACTTAATTAAAGTAGTTGAGGGTTTAAAGACAGATGAAGATTCTGGGATTTTGTATAACGAATTATTAGGTTTGGCGGAGATTCATAATGCCGTAAGTGCTAATAATTATCTTAATACGGTGAAGCCAGAAGATTTCTTTAGAAATGCGAAGTTAAAGGAAATGCATCAGCAAGTAAACGAAATGCGTACCTACTTAGTAACTGGGGTGCAATAAAACTGAATAATATCATTAAGCATTGTAAAGGATAGATTCTTTTGCAATGCTTTTTTATTTCTAATAATTGGTGATTGGTATTATAACTATTTTGTATGCGTAGCTTAACCATAGCCAAAATAATTTTGTCGGCATTGTAAAAAAGTCAATCGGCCAAGTAATATCCCACTATAATAACTGTGCTATTGAAAAATACATCAAGTTATTATGATTCATTTTATCACTTTGCTTATCTTCGAACACCTAAAAAACATTACAATGCATAAACTTATAGTAAGAATACTACTTCTGGCATGTTTAAGCTGGACGGTTGTCACTCCCTTGATGGCCGATGGAAAAAAGAAAATGGATCACACCATTTATGATTCATGGAAATCTCTTGATCGAGAATTTGTTATCTCTGACGATGGTCAGTTTATTTCCTATGTAATTAAGCCGCAAGAAGGCGATACTTATTTGTACATATATAATGTGCAAACACAAAAGTTGGATTCTATCCCCAGAGGTAAAAAACCTGTGTTTTCAAAAGGAGGGTCATTCTTGGCATTTAACGTGTTGGCACAAGCCGATTCTGTAAGAGCTCTTAAGCTTAAAAAGGTTAAGAAAGATAAAATGCCGAAGGATTCTTTATTTGTTAAAAACTTGAGTACTGGTGAGTTTACTATGGTAGCTGGAATTAACAAATGGAGCGCTCCTAAGGATGGTGGAGACTGGTTGGCTTATATGTTAGATAAAGAAGCTAAGAAAAGGGAAGAGCCAAAGGATTCGGCCGTGGTTGAAGAGGAAACCAAAGAAACTTTGGAAGTAGAGGCGGAAGAGACTGAGGAAGAGGAAGGAAGTAAGTTAAAGGCTGAGAAGGAAGAGAAGAAAGAAGAAAAAAAGGATAAAAAGAAAAAGCCATTTAAGTCGAAAGGCAAACCAATGGTATTTTATCGCCCATCAACAGGCGATAGTATATACATCGAAAAGGTATCGTTCTACAGTTTGGCTGAGAATGGTAATGGTGCATATGTAGTACAAAGTGTTGGTGATACCACGGAAGTTTCAAAAGTATTGAAGTTCGATCCCGAATCATTTACAGTAGATACGGTTTTTAATGAGATTGGTAAAGTTAATAAGATAAGTGCTGCATACAACGGAGAGCAATGTGCATTCTTGTTTTCAGGAGATACGGCTAAAACGAAAGTTTATCGTTTATACCACTATGGTTTAAAAATGGTACAGCCTGCTATGGTTATGGACACAATTCATTCAGCTCTTCCCGCAGAGTGGTCCGTTTCAACCAAAGGTAAATTATTCTTTTCTCGTAATGGTGAGCGTTTATTCTTTGGTGCTGGAGTTAGGCCTAAAGAAGAACCAAAAGATACCTTAACAGCGGATGAAAAAGCACACGTTGATGTTTGGAATTGGAAGGATAAAGAAATTCAGCCGATGCAGAAAAAGAACCTTTCCAAATCCAAGGATCCGGCTTATACTTGCGTTTACCATATTAAAGACCAGAAAATAGTTCAGTTGGCAAATGAGCAGTTTAAGTCGGTTGATGTACCCGATAAAGGAAATGCTACAATTGGCTTCTCCTATGACAGTGAACCATATAAGAGAGCTCAATCGTGGAATGCCATATGGGCGTCTGACGTATACAAAATAGATATTTCTAGCGGAAAGAAAACTCTATTAATTAATAGAATACATGGTAGATCTAAATCATCTTACACCGGTAGTTGGTTTGTTTATTTCGAACCGGCAGATGGACAGTATTATTCAATAAATACAGTTGATGGACAGAAACGATTGATCACACCTGGAATTACAGTATCGTTTTCAGATGAATTACAAGATATGCCAAATGAGCCTTCGGCCTATGGTATAATGGGTTTTTCTAATGATGATAGATATGTGTTGGTTTACGATCGTTACGATATTTGGCAATTGGATTTACTGGCTAAAAAAGCACCAAAGTGTTTAACCGATGGGCTTGGGCGTAAATCAAATACTTCATACAGGTATATTCAATTAAATAAAGAAGAAAAAGGTATTAATCTTAAAAAAGATATTCTTCTTAAGGCTTTTAATGATGTTAATAAAAAGTCGGGATATAGCAAGTTAGCCAAAGGAGAATTAAACCAGATTATTTTTGGTGATTATAGTGTTTACACGCCGTCGAAAGCAAAGAATGCGGATGTGTACATGTGGCGAAAGTCAACTTATACTGACTATCCTGAAATAAGAGTAAGTGATGCTAGTTACACTAATGAAAAGATTATTTCAAATACTAATCCGCAACAGAAAGATTACATATGGGGTGATATACAGTTGGTTGATTGGATAGCTTCTGATGGACTGACGCATCAAGGTTTATTAATTGTGCCTGAGAACCTGGATAAATCAAAGAAGTATCCAATGGTTTCGTATTTCTACGAGCGTTATTCAGATAACCTGCACGGCTATCGTAGTCCAGCGCCAAGTCGTTCAACGGTTAACTGGAATTTTTATGCCTCTAATGGTTATGTAATTTTCGTGCCGGATATCTTTTATCGCGATGGTGATCCTGGATTATGTGCCTACGAAGCCATAGTGAGTGGTTGCTTAGCCATGGCTGATCGTTTTGAATTTATTGATCGCGAAAATATGGGTATTCAAGGTCAGAGCTGGGGTGGTTATCAGGTGGCCCACCTTGTAACGCGGACCAATTTATTTAAAGCTGGTATGGCCGGTGCTCCGGTAAGTAACATGACTAGTGCTTATGGCGGAATCCGCTGGGGATCGGGTATGAGCCGCATGTTCCAGTACGAACATACACAAAGTCGCATAGGAGGTACCTTATGGGAAAAAACCAATAAATACATCGAGAATTCACCTGTATTTTTTGCACCACAAGTGGAAACACCATTATTGATGATGCATAATGATAATGATGGTGCTGTACCTTGGTACCAAGGAATTGAATATTTTATGGCTTTACGTCGTTTGGATAAACCAGTTTGGATGTTGGTGTATAATAAAGAGGAGCATAATTTAACTCGTCGTGCCAATTCAAAGGATTTAAGCCGTAGAATGATGCAGTTTTTTGACCACTACCTAAAAGATGCCCCAATGCCTGTTTGGATGCATGAAGGAGTTCCTGCTGTAAAAAAAGGTAAGGAAACTGGTTACGAGTTGGTTGATTAATTATCGATATTTAAAAATATTTAAGCGTTGCTCAATAGAGTGGCGCTTTTTTTTTGTGCTGTTGGTAGGTGTTTCAGCAACGAAATAAAAAATGAATGCGATTATTTATTTTGATGTTGATAATAGTAACTTTAAGCACCAAAAAAATCTAGTTATGGAATCATTACGTAAAAATCTAATTGGTTTATTGTTATTAGCTTTTGTATTACCTATGTCGATATTAGCACAAGAAAAGGTGGAAATTCATCCATTACTAGGTGATTCTATTACCTACGAAGAAGCCTATAAATACTATTTGTTTCGTGATATTGGGAAATTAGATTTTGATTATGCGCAAGTATATAAAAAATCAGATGTTTACTCGCTACATTTTTACGGTGACTCAGCTTTTTCGATTCCTATGGATAGTATGCAGTTGAAACAATATGTTGCCAATGTTGAACTGATTAATCAATATGAGTTAAGTGCTTCTCAAACTAACGATATCAATGTGAAAAGTGATAGTTTAATTGTTAAGTCAATTGATCTGCACCTAATGAACGATGAGCAGAAAAAGAAGATGATTAAGGATGCCAGACTTTACCAAATGAAAAAGTTAAACGCTGATGAACAAGGTTTACATGGTACGCAACGAGAAGATTACATAAATTATACAGGTGGAGCGGTTTGGTCGCCAAAGAAGAAAAAATAATCATTTACTTTATAACAACAAACGCCACTCAATGTAAGTGGCGTTTGTTGTATAATGCTATTTCTGTTTTCTAATTGGAAACCATTTTCCATAGGTTGCGCAGCGCCATAACCATTCGATGGGGCCAAAGCTAAAAAACTTAAACCACACATATGAGAATGCAAACTGGAATACTAAAATACCCGCAGCAACGGTAAAGGTTTGCTGAAGCGTTAATTCACCAAAGTACCCCCAGGCAATTATTGGGTAGAAAATTAAGATGCCTATTACGGTATGTCCTATGTAAGATGACATCGACTGCTGGCCATAGTTCTTTAACCATGCAAATAGAAAGAACTTAGGGAATTTATCAACCAATAATGCTAAAAGCCCAATGTAGGCCAGACCCAATGAAACCTGACCAACCTCGTGGGTTAATTTATAAAGTACATTACTCCACGATTTTGAAAAAGAAGCAATACTACCCGTCATTGTTGCGGCCAAGCCGGTAAACGTAACACCAAGAATAATTAATGGCAATAGGTATTTTATTTGTTTGCTTTTAACGGTTATAAACTCTGTTTTATGTAAATAAAAACCAAGCATGAACAGACCAAGTACCTTAAATGGACGTCCCGAAGGAATAAAGTCGTACCAACGCCAGTATAAGTTATGTAGGTTGGTTCTGAATACATCAAGGTAATTTGAGCTTCTGAAACCTTCCACAACAGCAGCGGGTGCCATATCTGCATAAGTTTTCAATGCGGTAGCTTCTGGTTTAACAATGTCCTGAGCAAAGGTGAACATGTAAATTATATCCAAGAAAATCGGAAAGGTGAAGAGTATAATCGCTGTCCAAAGCAGTTTTTTAGTTGGTAACTTACGCATGCTCCATAATAGCACGCCCATTAATGCATATAGTGTAAGTATATCGCCCGACCAGCAGAGTGCATGAATAACACCTACAGCAAATAAAATGCCAAGGCGCTTTAGGTATGTCTTATTAAACCCATCTTTTTCACCATTTCGCGAAAACTGTATGTAGAAACCAATACCAAACAACAAAGAGAATATGGTATAGAACTTCGTGTCAACAAAGAATTTAAGCAGGTTGTACAGTAACTTGTCTGTTTCTATGTTTCCCAGTGCAATGATTGAGTCGAAGGGTAGAAACTTCAAGCCACTCCAACTTAGTATGTTCGCATACAAAATACCAACCAAGGCAAATCCTCGCAATACATCGAGGAAAATGATCCGGTTTTTAGCCAAAGTTGGCTTCATTTCAGTTTGATTCATAATTTTAGGCGTATTCTTGTTTTTTTCGAGAGATGAAGATAATAAGTTTTTGAATAAAGTTCTTCGTGATTCGAAATTGATTATTACAATACAACTAAATACCTTAAATTTAACCAAGCAAATAATTCAATAGTTCCTAATTATATTTAATAACATGATTAATTTGTCACTATCTAAAACCTTGTTGTTCCTGGTATTGGTAATCCTGTGCAGTACATCTGCCTTTGCTCAAAAAGATTTATTACAGTCCGGACCAATGGTTGGTTATTCAACTATGAAAGAAGTAATGCTATGGGCTCAGACCAACAAGACAGCTACCGTTCATTTTGAATATTGGAATAAGGCTGATGTAAATCAAAGGTATCTTACAGATAAGGTAAAAACGATTAAAACAGATGCCTTTGTGGCGCGTTGTGTTGCCGATCAGTTGGAGCCTGGCTGCCAGTACGAATACCAATTGTATATTAATAATAAGTCAGTAAAGCGACCTTATAAATTGCAGTTCGAAACTCAAACCCTTTGGCAGTGGCGAACAGATGCACCTGACTTTAGCTTCGGAACAGGAAGTTGCGCTTTCATTAATGAAGAAAAATACGACAGGGCAGGTAAGCCTTATGGTGGCGATTATCAGATTTTTAAAGATATCTACAAAAAGCAACCGCAGTTTTTCTTGTGGTTAGGCGATAATGTTTATTTACGCGAAGCCGATTGGAACAGTGTTACGGGTATCAACCATCGGTACACACATACTCGTTCAACACCTGAAATGCAAGCTATGCTTGGCAGTATGCACCATTATGCCATTTGGGATGATCACGATTATGGGCCAAATGATTCGGATCGATCATACCATCTAAAAAAGGAAACACTTAAGACTTTTAAGAATTTCTTTGCCAATCCTAATTACATATTTGATGAAGGAACAGTCGGTACTTTTCAATGGGCTGATTGTGATTTCTTTTTAACGGATAACCGCTATTGGCGAACACCAAATAATCGTGATGATATTGTGGATCATGATATATTGGGCGAAGAACAGATGCAATGGCTGTTGGATGCTTTATCAAATAGTGGAGCACCATTTAAATTCGTAGTAATGGGCGGACAGTTTATTAGTCCTTTAAAACGTTATGAGAAACACGCCAATATTGCGCCCAAAGAACGTTCAGAACTAATAAGAGCCATTGAACGACTAAAGATTGAGGGAGTCGTTTTCATCTCTGGTGATGTTCACATTACTGAACTATCAAAGTTAGAAATAGATGGTGCTTACCCACTTTACGATTTAACCGTTTCGCCATTAACTTCGGGCATTGCTGGCAAAGGGGCGGAGGAGAATCCAACTCAGGTAGAGGGTACTTTGGTACGTGAGCGTAATTATTCGCTAATGAAAGTATCGGGCAAAAGAGGCGAGCGTGTATTAACGATGACCATCTATAATAGTAACGGAAAGGAAGTTTGGACGAAGCAGATTCATGCTTCAGAGTTGAAGTTTGAGAAATAATAGCTTTAACACCTAACAGGTTTTTAAAACTTGTTAGGTATAGCGTTTATATAATTATCAATTTAAGCCATGAGCAGCATACCTTTCGAACCTGGTGCATATTATCATATCTTCAATAGAGGAAATAACAAAGAGAATATTTTTAAGGAGGAAAAGAATTATAAATACTTCTTGACCAAGATGGCGCAACATCTTTTGAACATATCAAATGTGTATGCGTACTGTCTCATGTCAAATCATTTTCATTTAGTTCTTGAAATTAAGAAGCTTACAGAATTACCTAAGGAGTATCAAAGTGGTAAAAAGAGCTTGCATCAACCTTTTTCGAACATGTTTAATGCCTATACAAAAGCTGTTAATATGGCTTATGGTCGCACCGGAAGCTTGTTTCAAGAACATTTAAAGCGTAATGTGATTAATGACGAAAATTATTTGTTAGATGTTATTACTTATGTCCATTTGAATCCTGTAAAGCATGGGTTTAATACTGATTTCAAAAACTATACTCATTCTTCGTACCAAAGTATTGTAAGCACTGGTCAAACCCAACTAGAAAGAAATGCTGTTATTGATTTGTTTGGCGATAAGGATAATTTTGAATATTGCCATAAAGCCCAATTGTATCGCCTCCGCAATAAGCTAAATGAAATTGAGGATATTGATTGGTGAAGTAAAAAGAAATATACCTAACAGGTTTTTGAAACCTGTTAGGTGTTCAATAAATATAAATAGAACATGGAAAACAACGATATACTGCGTCGCTTACGCTTTACATTTAGTTTTAACGATACTAAGATGATAGAGCTTTCTGCCATGGGTAATTTAACTGTTAACCGGGCAACCATTAGCAGTTGGTTAAAGCGCGAAGGAGATGAGGATTTTATTGAGATGAATGACAAAGAGCTGGCTTCGTTTTTAAATGGATTAATTATTGACAAACGTGGTAAGCAAGATGGTCGCGACCCAGAGGCTGAAGAACGCTTAACAAATAATTTAATCCTTAAAAAGATAAAAATAGCCTTGAGTTTAACGGCCGAGGATATTGTTAATATTTTTAAAATAGTTGATAAGAAGATAACAATTAGTGAAATAGGGGCTTTTCTGCGTAACCCAAATCACAATAAATACCGCGAATTTAACGGGCAATATCTGCGTAATTTATTGTACGGCTTGCAAACAAAGTATAGCCAGAAGTAACTTGATAAACTAAAACGACCATATGAGATTCCCAGATTCATTTTGCCATTTTATTCGAAATAATACGCTGATAGAAATTAAAGGAGGAATTGAAAGAGAAAACTTCCTACCTATCTGGATTGTTGAAGCTAACGATAGATTGTTTGTTAGAACTTGGAATAAAAGCCCGAAAAGTTGGTTTACTGACTTTATAAAAACTGGAGTTGGACAAATAAAATATGGCGATCAAATAATGAAGGTTAAAGGTCAAAAACTACCAAAGGAAGACAAAATAAATCGATTAATTAATGAGGCCTATTTGAATAAATACAACCAGGAGAGAAATATAAAATATGCTGTAGGTATTTCTCAACCCGAATATGCTGATTATACCATGGAATTATTTTTTGATCGTACAGAACAATAAATTTTGATTGACTTTAAAAACATAGAATATTTAAGAGTTGGCAACAATAAGCAGAAAAGAGCTTATGAGGTTCTGACAAAAAAGTCCTGATTTCTCTCGACGAGTTTAAGATCAATATTAATTGGCACAATTCCAATCAATATTGATCTTAAAAATAGTGATTTAGATATAGTTTGTTGCTTTACTGATAGAGATAGTTTTGAGAAATTATTAAACGATTAAACTTGTATAAATGAAAAAAGCTGGAATACTATTAGCTGTTTTTGCTACGGCGTTTGTAATAAATACACAATTGCTAAAAGCACAAGAGGTAAAAAGTGATGTATTCAAACACACTGTGTTCTTTTGGTTGAAAAATCCCGATAATAAGGCGGATAGAGAAGCTTTTGAGAGTTCTTTAACGAAGTTTATTGACCATTCCTTATTTGTGCAATCAAGGCACCTGGGTATACCAGCTGACACTAATCGAAAGGTTGTGGATAACACATATACCTATTGCCTGCAAGTCACCTTTAAAAGCAAGGAGGAGCACGATAAATATCAGGCAGAAGAGGCGCATAAGATATTTATTGAAGAATCCTCGGATCTCTGGGAAAAAGTTATAGTTTACGACTCTGAAAATTTGTGGTAATGCTAGTTTTCAGATGTGCTAATAAGGAATCAACTTCGGTGGCCGAACTCAAACCAATACTAAAAAAACAGAATATGATTAATAAAAGATATCGCATTGTTCAAAGAAAAAGAAATCTAAATAAATTGTAATATTTCAAACAATTTATTTTTTCTCTTATGATTTATTGAAATTTGGTTGCATAGTTCTTACTTCATCAAATGTACCAAGGCAAACCATTTGTTATCATCGTACAATATGTCATTCACAAATAACTGACTTTGCGAGGCCATTTTATTTATCACTTGCTCCGTATATTTGTAGGAGTTTTCGGTATGGATGCATTCGCCAGCTTTAATATTAATTGGATTAGCTAAATAAGGGGATTCAAGCCAAAGCTCGTTTTTAGCTTCGAGGTGCATTTCAATACGACTTTCTGTTTTATTGAAAAATGCAATGTGCTTAAAGTCAATGGGAGATATGTCCGATTGCAGGTAGCCATTCACTGCATGCAGTATGTTCTTATTAAAGGCCTCTGTAATGCGCTGGCTATCGTTATAGGCTGCTTCAATGGTATTTTTGTCTTTTACCATGTCAACCCCGAGTATGAGCTGATCTCCCGAGTTCATGGTGTTTGCTATTTGGCTTAATAGCTTTTGAGCTAATGCAGGTGTGAAGTTGCCAATGGTACTACCAAAGAAACAAATGAGCCTTGGTTGAACGTAGGGAAGACTTTCTAGTTGCTGTGTAAAATCGGCTACGAGACCTTCAATTTTAAGATCAGGAAAACGACTATTCAGTAGTTTTGTGGAGCTGTCAACGGCTGACTCACTAAAGTCAACAGGTCTATAGGTAATGCTTGTTCTGTTATGATCAGGTATAGCATTTAATACCAGCGAGATTTTTGAACAATCGCCGCTACCCAATTCAACCAAATCGATGCTGCGTTGGTTCCCGAACAATTGTGGAGCATATCTTTTAATGACTGCTTTCTCAGTTCGCGTTGGATAATACTCCGGTAGCTTGGTAATCCATTCAAATAAGAGCGAGCCTCTTTTGTTATAAAAGAACTTACTTGATATGGATTTATGATCTTGATTTAAGCCGGAAATAATCTCATTTCGAAGTAAGTCATTGGATAGTTTCTTCAACTCATTGCGGATAGATAGCCGTTGCGCCAATGAATTTTCTACTTGGGCCTGTGTTTTTTGTTCGGAAGTAGCTAATGTGGTGTTGCTCATACAAGCAAGTTAATAAAAAATATGCATGCAACATTTCAACACTTACATTATATCACTAAAAATACTCGATCATACTGTTCTGTATTAACATGAAGTATAAGTACTAACTGCGGACTAAGGCCTTCGGACTATTCGCTCATGCTTAGCATTGCTTTTATCAAGTATCGAAACCTTAATCTTTTTATCAGGAAATTCTTCTTGCAAATATTTACGTAATACTAATGAGGGGTGGGCGTGAAGCGAGAATTTGTTGAGGTAATAATAGATCTGGAACACTATTACAGAATCCATCGTATGACGCACGGTGGATGTCTCAATCAAACTTCCATTATTAAAGCGTATGCGATCTAAAACGCTAGCTATCTCATCATCGTAGGGAACTGTGTTTTGGGCTGAATAATGAAATTCATTGCCATTGGGAGATGTAAGAAGTTTTGATTCTTCGCCACGATAGTCTTCAAGTTGATTAATGTGCATGTGGTATTGTGTAATAAACAGGGCTTCCGGGTCGTACTTAAACCTAGGTTTGGCATCGCGATGTACTTGGTTAATCCGGTGTTTTTTAGGATAAAAATTTAGCACGTCAATTATTAAGGAATCACCAACCTTGTATTGATTTAGCACCACTTCATCTATTTTATCAAAGTAGGTGATGCCTTCATGTTCGTAATAATACTTAAGTGTGTGCACTTCGTATCGGCCGCCATTAAACACACTATCGCCATATATGATTCCACTAACCGTGTCGTTAAAAACCAAAACGTAATGGTAAAAATACCATGATCCGGCCAAAGAGAAGACCAGAATACTCATGGCGATGGTACGCAAAATAAAAAAGTTGCGTTGCTTTTTAATGGTTGATTTAGTTTGGCTCATGGCCTGGGTTTTAGGTTTAGTTGTGTTGCTTTATTTCGCACCGTTAAATAAAGGTAATTCATTTAACGAAATATCCTTCTCAACTTCACCATTATTATGAGCCAGCAGCAAACCTTCTTCCAATAACATTTCGCGACTTTTAAGTCCTGTTTCATTTAATCCGCTGTTTAAACCTTCGTTTAACATACGTCCTGCTTGTAAAGGAAATTCAAATAACTGCGGAAAGTTATTCTTATCGTTTGGCTTGTCAAAGAAGGTCTTACAACTAGGTTCGGACATTGAAAGATAAATGCGACAAGTTAATGGGCGCGCTGGATACACACTACATGAGCCATTTTTCAAAAGGGGACAAGCTAGCTTATCTGCAAGTAATTCATCCTCGCTCATTCGTCCTCGCTTTTGATAATTGTCGAAGGCAGTCTGAACAACTAGTTTTTGATCGTCTTCACTGAAATTTAACTTCATGAACTCCCACATAAAATGAATTTCGTGTGAAGTGGCAAATATGGCTTGATGGCAACACCAGCTACAGCCTTTTTTACAATCGAGGGTAACATTTTGGCGTTTTGCTTCCACCGAAAGAGCTTCCACTAATCCGTCTATGGCATCTTGTGCCTGGCGAGTTGTTTGTAGTAATGACTTTTTAGAAATACCATCCCGGTCGGCTGCTAAGGCCAATCGAAGGCCATCGTTAAAAAATACCTTGTCGTTATCTGATAATTGATTTTGATCCATCTATAACTATAGTTTGTTGCAATTAAGGAAATATCTTTAACTAATCTCCTTTTTCTCTTTTGAGTTTACAAATAATATATCGCCCGTTTGCTCATAGCCATCAAATAATTCCATTTGAGAATGTTTGAGCTGTTCTTCTCTAAAACCAACGATGGTTAAACCGGCTTCTGACGAGTATTGATTAATAAGCGTTTTTACAGCTATATTTTCCTCAACAGGCAGAATTTCAATGTTGGATAGAGTGATTGGCAAGCGGCCTGTTTGTACCAGTTCGCGTAATTCATTGCGACTTTCTACCATCTGTTCTTTTGGACAAATGCTGTAAATCACAATTTTGCCCTTGCGCCAATCAGGGTGAGAAAGCACGATGTAGCCTAATAATATCATTAGGTTAGCATTGGTATGATCGGTCGGTTTTATCCAAACATGAATGCCGTTACGGTATTTTATAGCCTTGTTTGATTGTCCAAATACACAAACATCGTAATCGCCTGCGCGAGTTAGATTTATGTTCTCGACTATGCGATCTAACTCTTCAGGTGTATGTTTATCATACTCAAAAATAATCATGTTATTCTCCATGCCCGATATACTTGGCGACTGTATGGTTTGGGCAATGGCTGTGGTGTAGGATGGAGAAATCATTGTATCGATGTAAACCGAGTTATCCTTGTCGTTTTGATTGTGTATTAATTTATCCAGCTCACTCTTAGCATCTAAATATGTTTGTCGTGAGAAATAACCCTCGATGAAGTGAAAATAGGTGCCAAAGCCGTGCTTGTACGAAATCCAATTCATCAGGCTAAATATCTTGTCGCGCTCAAATGAGTTGGTTGAAAGACATAGCGCTGCAGGTCGCCATTCGTTTTTCTCGTATTTACTACGTTTCTGTTGCATGTATACCTGAAGCTTTCGGTTTAATTGAAAAATGGCTTCTTTAAAAATAGCTTCGAAACCTTTACGGTTTTTATGGTAACTGTTAATGTAGATGTACAATAGAGTAATAAAGGCATAGGCCATTATGGTGTACATGGCATTAATCTGAAACATCATCCATACCGATAATAGAAAACCAGCCAAACTAATGTACCATTTTGATCGGAATCGTGGACGGTAGGATGGGGCAGAGCCAAAGTGATTTAAAAAGGAAATGAGGCACAAGGAGCCATAAGTAATCATGAAAAACATGGATATTATCTCGGCTACAAAGTTTACATTGCCCAAACCCACAAATACAAAAGCAATGGCAATGGCTACAATGGTTGCATTTACAGGTTCTTTGGCGGCACCTTTCCCTCTAGATAGAAAGTGATTCACCTTTCGGGCGGGGAAGGATTTATCAGTGGCTAATGCTTGCAAAGTACGAGGTGCCACAAGAATAGAACCCAAGGCTGATGATATGGTAGAAGCAGCTAATCCTAAAGGAATCAGGATAAAGCCACCAATGGCTATGTTTTTCATAACCAATTGGTGGGTCAATAAATCTTCTTGAGATGCTGATGTTGCTAATTTGTAAACCACAGCCAAATAAAACAACATACCTGCAATGGTGGCATACATGGTACCCTTGGGTATACTCTTACCCGGATCTCGTAAATCACCACTCAAACCTACACCGGCTGTCATACCAGTAAAGGCTGGGAAACATATGGCAAACACATGAAAGAATTCTTTTCTATTGAAAAAACCAATGTTCTGATTACCTATGACAGCAGCTTCTGTTTCGCTTGGTGTGCCTACAAAAAAGGCAATTAATGAAATGGCCAAAAGCACCACAACTATGTACAGGGCTTTTACCCCCATATTAGCGCCTTTTTTAAGAATTAATAGAGCTAACCCCGCCATTACAGGCAAACTAATGGCTTGCCTCGGTAATTCCCATCCGTAAGTGCGGCTCCACCACTCAAAAAGTGGTTCAAATGTTTCGGTAAAGGCAATGACGTAAAAGGCAACACTAATGGCTTGCGACATGAAAAGCGCCATACCGATGGTAGCACCAATGTTAAGTCCGAATGAACGAGAAATAATGAAGTATTCACCACCGCCTTCAACTCGTGTATTTGTAGCAATTTCGCTAATGGCCAGGGCTGTTGGTATGGTTATTAAGTGTCCCAATATTATTATTAACAAACCTCCAAACATACCAATTGTACCAATAGCATAACCAAAGCGCAGAAACAAGATAGCTCCTAAGATGGTGGAGATGGCTGTGAAGAAAACTGGAGATGTTCCAAAGCCTTGTTTGTTCTTTGTGGTTGAGGTACTGCTCATGTTTAATCTTTTGCTTAAAAGTAAGAACTTAAATTAAAACTTCTATGATCATAAAGCCAATAAAAAAGCTGTACCGATGAATACGATACAGCTCAATTATGATTTTATAATTTGTTATTTTCTTTTCTTAGGTAATGGGAATTGCTCAAACATTTTTCCAATCATTTTTCGAATTTTTTTCTCAGAGTTCTTTTTACTTCCTTTAAAAGCACCCGTTGCTATTGATTGCCATACCAACTGTTTGTCGTCACGATCAATAATATCGATGATTACAGTCCCTTCTTTATACGAATGATAGTTAACCCTATTGATGCCAGTGCCAATTCCCCATCCATAATTATAAGTATCGCTTCCCCAATAAAAATTATTAACACGATCGAGTGATACCGCATCTTTACCTTGCGTAATCACCATTACTTTAACAAGTAATTCTGGTGAAAGTGTTTCGTTGTAACCACGGCTGCTTAACTCGCTTGAAATAGCATTTGCTACTATCTTCTTGGTTTCTGGGGTCATCATTTCTGATTCCAAGCGTTGCATCATCATGAAATTATTGTACTCCTTAAAACTAACCGTAGGATCAATTTCAGTGATTATTTCAAACGGTTTACAAGAAGCAAAAAGAGCAATGACGATTAAGGTTGCGAATAGTTTTACTGATTTCATCTATAAGTAATGTTTTATAATTTTTTTTCTGACGTGGGTTAAAAGTAGTTATTTTTCTGCAATTGTTTTAACGATTTTGGGTCACGTTGGTTTATTAATGTTTTTTTACTTCGGCGTAATGCCGGAAAATGCAGATGTTGGAGATAAACAAAAGGTTGCTCCATAATTGAAACAACCCTTTATTCTTTAATTAGCTTTTTTATAGTCTACATGTTATAGAAAGCCTTAAAAGCTTTAGTAATGTAGGTATGATCATTGGTTCCGCCTAGTTCACGTATCGAGTGCATACCAAGCATTGGGTTACCAATATCAACCGTACGCATATCTATTTTTCCGGTTGAAACGTTGCCTAATGTTGAACCACCAACCATGTCGGAGCGGTTAACAAATTTCTGAACAGGTACATCAGCTTCTTGACAGATATTTACAAAGGCTGCAGAGCTATCACCATCGCTGGTGTATTTTTGATTGGCATGAATTTTAATAACCGGACCTGCATTCATTACAGGGTGAAGCACAGGGTCGTGTTTTTCAGGATGATTCGGGTGCACCGAATGCGCCATATCAGCCGATATCATAAATGAATTATAGATGCAACGGTGATAATCTTCACGTGTTTTATCCAACTTCTCCATAATGCGCTCTATGATGTTTCTGAAGACAGGAGAGCCCGCTCCTTGTTTGGTTACACTACCCACTTCTTCGTTATCAAATACACATAAAAATTGAGTGTCATCAGTATCCGTGCTGTTGGTGATGGCTTTTAAGCCAGCGTGTACCATTGCTAAGTCATCTAACTTGCCACTCGAAATAAACTCTTGATTTGGCCCAACTAAACATCCCTTTTCAACTTCGTATAAGAACACATCAAAGTCCAAAATGTCTGAAGCATCCACGTTTAATTCTTCGGCCAATAACTTAAGTATGTAATTTTCTTTCTCGAATGTATCGTTAACAATGGTCATAAGTGGCAACATATCCACTTGCTTGTTAAGAGCCATGCCCTCGTTAACTTCACGATTCAGGTGAATGGCCATGTTTGGAATGATTAAAAGAGGTTTCTTTAAATCAACCAATCGGCTTTTGGGATGTAAGGGGTGATCGCCTTTAAGAATGACGCGTCCAGCGATTGACAAAGGTCGATCAAGCCAGGTTAATAAGATTGGGCCACCATATACTTCCGTATTAAGTTTCAGGTAGCCACCTGCAGCAAGCATTTCAGCATCTGGCTTAATTTTAAAACCAGGAGAATCACTATGGGCACTAATTAATTTCATGCCCGTGTTTTCAGGTTCGCCTTGTCCTAGTTTAAAGGCAAATAAAGCTGAGTCATTTTTTGTGGTGTAATATTTACCACCCTTATTTAGTTCCCATACCTGTCCCATGTCCAACTCTTGAAAACCACCCTTCTCCAATTCTTTGGCGGTGTTTTCAATGGCATGAAATGCACTTGGACTATTATCTATAAAGTCAATTAATTCTTGTGCTAACTGTATTTCTTGTGTCATGATGCTTAATCTATATGTTTATCTGCCGAAAGTTAGTTAAAAGGATGAGCTGCAATAATGAGAAAGGTCAATGTTTGAGAAAAAAAAAGCTGTTTCGAGTGAAACAGCTTTGAAAAATTTTGAAATGATAAAGTTATACAACTTTTACATTTACAGCATTTAAGCCCTTACGTCCTTCTTCAAGTTCGTAAGTTACTTCATCGTTTTCTTTAATTTCGTCAATTAAGCCATTAACGTGTACAAAGTACTCTTTGCTAGACTCTTCGTCCTTAATGAATCCATAACCTTTTGAATCATTAAAGAATTTTACAATACCTTTATTCATTATAAAAAAATTTGGTGAAACCAGTTGATAGTTAATGCACTGGTTTCATTACTAAAAATAAATTGTTCCTAACAAATGTAAAAACTATTTTTCAAAGTTTTACTGTGAAATTTGATATTTAAAATAAAAATTACGATTATTTTCAATGAATAGGCAAGAGTGTAGGTTTGTGTTCTTAGGATTATTTATAATTGCCTTGTTACAAGTTGTTTGTATGGTGGTGTTGAAAACTCACGAAAGTTGATTAAATATTTTCAGTGCAGAAACATTATCTTCGCTATGGAAAGAATTGCAATTTAGAAATATATAAAATTACCCGGTCAGAATGATTGTATGTGTTGCCGAGAAACCCAGTGTAGCGAATGAGATTGCTCAAATACTAGGGGCGAAAAATAGACGTGATGGTTATTATGAAGGTAATAACTATCAGGTAACATGGACATTCGGCCATTTGTGTGGATTAAAGGAGCCGCATGAATATTTACCTGAGTGGAAGCGATGGTATATGGGGTCCTTACCAATGATTCCTTCGCGATTCGGTATAAAGGTGATGGACGACTCAGGTATTCAAAAACAGTTTAACACCATAGCCCGATTGGTTAAAACAGCAGATGAGGTGGTTAATTGTGGTGATGCCGGCCAAGAGGGAGAGTTGATTCAGCGATGGGTATTGTTGAAAGCAGGAGCAAAATGCCCCATCAAACGTTTATGGATTTCATCCCTAACTGAGGAGTCCATTAGAGAAGGGTTTGAGAAATTAAAAGCGGGGGAAGAGTTTAATAATTTATATGCAGCTGGTAATTCTCGAGCCATTGGCGATTGGTTATTAGGAATGAATGCTACCCGTTTGTACACTTTAAAATATGGTCAGCAAGGTCAGGTATTATCCATAGGCCGTGTTCAAACCCCTACTTTAGCACTGATTGTTGATCGTCAAAAAAGCATCGATAATTTTAAGCCAGAACCTTATTGGGAATTAAAAACAAAATATAAAGAGGTACTCTTTTCTGCTACCAAGGGGCGTTTCACAAGTAAGGAAGAAGGAACGGCATTTCTTGGTAAGATAAAAGAAGATGAATTTGTAATAAAGGATTTCTCACGAAAGAAAGGTAAAGAGGCGCCGCCAAGGTTATTTGATTTAACATCGCTCCAGGTTGAGTGTAATAAGAAGTTTGCTTTTTCGGCCGATGACACACTTAAAATTATTCAGGCCTTGTACGAAAAGAAAGTAACCACTTATCCACGTGTTGATACGACTTATTTGAGCAACGATATTTATCCAAAAGTACCTGGTATTTTAAAAGGCTTAAAGGATCATGTGCATCTGACCAATCCTTTGTTGAAGGAGAAGTTGAAAAAATCGAAGAAGGTATTTGATGATAAAAAAGTAACCGATCACCATGCTATTATTCCAACAGGTGTGCACGCCAATGCTTTAAGTCGCGATGAAAAGTTAGTGTACGAAATGGTGACGCGTCGGTTTATTGCCGCCTTTTATCCCGATGCCACTATCTCTAATACGCAAGTTTTGGGAAATGCCGGTAATGTTGAGTTTAAAGCAACGGGTAAGCAATTGTTGGCTCCGGGTTGGCGCGTTGTTTTCAACGATGGTAAAGAAGCCGACAAGAAGGACGGAGAAATTATGCCTGAGTTCACTGTAGGTGAATCTGGCCCGCATGAACCACAACTGCTCGAAAAGGAAACCCAGCCTCCGAAGCATTATACGGAGGCAACCTTGCTTCGGGCTATGGAGATGGCAGGTAAGCAGATAGATGATGAAGAGTTGCGCGAAGCGATGAAGGAAAATGGTATTGGCAGACCATCTACACGAGCAGCCATTATCGAAACCTTATTTCGTCGCAAGTACATCTCGAAGAATCGTAAAAATCTGCATCCAACCATTACAGGCACGCAGTTAATTGATACCATAAAAGATGACCTTCTTAAATCGGCTGAGTTAACGGGTATTTGGGAAAAGAAATTGCGCCAGATTGAATTGGGCGAATACGATGCCACTGAATTTATGAAAGAGCTGAAGCAGATGGTGTCTGATGTTGTTTTTCATGTCAAACACGACCGTTTCGCTAAGAAGGTGGAATTAGTTGAAGAAGAAGAACCAGCTAAAAAAGAAAGCAAACCCAAGAGTAAAAAAACACCAGTGAAGTTAATTTGTCCGGTTTGCAAAGAAGGTACCATGCTTAAAGGGAAAAGTGCCTGGGGCTGTTCGCGCTATAAGGAAGCTTGTAAAACCTTAATCGCTTTTAAATTCATGGCTAAGAATTTAAGTGATAATCAAATTGAGCAATTGATACTAAAAGGCCAAACCGGATTAATTAAAGGCTTTGAAGAGGAAGGGGTTAAAGTAAATGGGCGTGTTCAGTTTAATGGCGGTGTATTAAGTTTACAAAAGGAAGAGGAGGCCGTTTGGACTTGTCCGGCATGTTTGAAAGGTGTAATTGTTGAGGGCAAAACGGCGTATGGCTGTAATAACTTTAAGAACGGTTGTAAATTGCGTTTACCATTTGAATTTATGGGTAAAAAGCTGAATAAGAAACAAATTGAAATGCTTGTTTTGAAAGGCAAAACCAATACGATTAAAGGTTTTAAAGATACCCAATCAGGCAATGATGTTGCTGGTTACCTCTTGATCGATGGAGGGCAATTGGTTTTTAAACCTAGCTAAATTCACATTATTTTGTTTGATGTCACGGCTTTTCTTATTTTTGATGGCTCGTAAAAATATGGCGTCATTTTTGTGAAATAGAATCCCATAATTTACGTTTATCAGTATTGATAATTGATTTTACTAAGAATGAAGTATTCCCAAACTATATTTGCAATTTTCATATCGGCTTTGTTAATGCTATTTTCTTTTGAAGGAAAGGCACAAACAGAGGAAGTCAAAGGCAAAGAAAAAATTAGCATTAAAGGACAAGTTTATTATTTACATCGTGCACAAAAAGCGGAAGGTCTTTTTCGAATAGGTGTGAATTACGGTGTGTCGGAAAAAGAAATTTTGGAAGCTAATCCTGAAGCTGCATTTGGAATTAAGGAAGGGCAATTACTTAAGATTCCTGTTATATCCGGCCGTAACAGTACCAAACAAGAATTAGATTCGACGGCGTACATATATCATACCGTTGAACAAGGGCAAACGGTGTTTTATCTTTCGCAGAAATATGACGTGCCTAAAGAGGTTATTCACAAATATAACCCAGGTAGTGATCAGCAATTACTCCTTGGTACTATCATTAAAATACCGAAACAATACGATGTAAAATCACCAATTGATAATAAAGATAAGGACAATGGCTTTGTGCTACATACGGCAAAGCCAAAAGAGAATATTTATGCCTTATCGCAAAAATACGGTGTAAGTATTGAATCCATCATCGAATCTAATCCTGTGTTACGTTCAGGTGTTTTGCCAAATGGCTCGGTAATTCGGATACCCATAGTTGAAAAGGAAGCGGAAGTTGCAGATACCAATAACGAGGTTTTGGAAGATGAATTGTATATTTATCACAAGATTGAGGCAGGTGAAACTTTGTTTAGTATTTCGCAAGTGTATCATTGCAAGCTAAATACCGTTCAGGATGCCAATAAATCAATCGATCCAGAGGATTTGCCATTAGGTTTTGTGGTTCGAATTCCTAAGTTATCCATGAAGAAGGGAGCGGATCATAACTCAAACAGTGATTTATTTACCATTCATAAAGTCAAGCGTAAAGAAGGTTTGTACGCCATTTCTCGTAATTATAATATTGATGCGGATATTATTCGTACAGTCAATTCGGAATATGATTTAAACAATCTGAAAAAGGGAATGTTATTGCGTATCCCAAATCGTCATTGGTTTAAAATGACATCAGATCAAGAACGAATGGCTAAAGAAGCAGCAGCAGAGGAAAGTAAATCGAAGGTTGAAATAAGTGAAGTTGACTGCAATGCCTATCGTTACGATTTAAATAAACCAACACTTAAGGTGGCAGTTCTTTTGCCATTTAATGTTGAAGCCAGTAAGCGGGTTAATATTATTGAAGAAGAGGTTGATGGTGAGATAGTAGTGAAAGATAGGGACGAGAAGATAATTTCGCGACACTCAAAGGTATTTGTTGAGTTTTATCAAGGAACTTTATTGGCCATCGATTCAATGAAGAAACAAGGCGTGAACATTGAATTATTTACATACGACACAGCTCCGGATACCAATAAGGTTAAACGAATTTTGGCTTATCCTGAGATGGTTTACATGGATTTAATAATAGGACCGGCTTATACAAGTAACCTGCGCTTGGTATCTGATTTCTCGAAACAGTACAATGTGCCAATGGTTTATCCATTCTCAACAAAGAATTCAGAATTAGCTTCCAATCCACGTTTATTTCAGGCCATGCCAATCGATACCTTATTGTTCGATAAAATGGCCAATCAAATAATAAATTCTGCTAAAAATAAACGTATTGTTTTAGTGCGTACCGAAGATTCAGAATCGGTTTATGAGCGCAAGTTGAGTAAATTATTTACCGAGAAAATATATTGGGAAAGCCTTAAAAAAGGTGAGGTACCCGACTTTGTAGAATATAAGTTCAAACAAGATGACTTGGCCAGTTTAGAGCAAATGTTTGCCAAGGATAGAGCAAATGTGGTTGTAATACCATCGGTAGAAGAAGCACAAGTAAACCGAATTATCACAACTGTAAAAGGAGCTAAGGAAAAAACAAAGGCGGATATTACCCTTTGGGGAATGCCGGAGTGGTTGCGTTACCAAACCATTAATCCTGAGGATATACATCGCTTAAATGGCCACTTATTTAGTTATTATGCTATTGATTACAACAATAAGGAAACCTTTAGCCTGATTCAGAAATATAGAACTTGGTTTAAAACCGAGCCAATGTCAATATCGCCTTATTTCCAAAATGCCAGTGTGAAATCGAATATGAGCCGCTATAGCTTGTGGGGATACGATGTGAGTTATTACTTTTTGAGTGCACTTAAAAGTTATGGAAAGCAGTTTGATTATTGTCTAGATCAACATCAACCGCATGCTATGCAAACTGCTTTGAAATTTCGTCGCCTATCAAACTGGAGTGGTTTAGTAAATGAAAGCTTGTATATACTGCATTTTACTCCCGATTATCAATTTAGGATTAAAGAGATTGACTAGAGTAGTAAGTAGATGTTAAAAACGATTGTGTTCATTGAGTTTTGTTAATTAGGACTTTATGTTGTTGATTCTATATTTTTAATCGCTTCGGTTTTACTCTTAGAATGAATGCGGAAGTTATTTTTGGACAGCTTCTTGCATTTCGCACAACTTTAGTTAGTACTTCTGCATAGTAATCACACTATTTGCAGTTATCTTTGCACAAATTTTTAAGGAATGGTATCAATTAATCAGTTAACTGTTGATTTTGGAGGTTATAAGCTCTTTGAGGATGTATCTTTTATGATACCGCCAAAAGATAGGATTGGCCTAATTGGAAAGAATGGAGCAGGTAAATCAACCTTGTTAAAGATTATGGCTGGTTTGATGGAGCCAACCACTGGTGAAGTTACTAAACCAAAGGAGTTCAAAATTGGTTATCTACCCCAGCATATGAACTATGCTGATACGCGCACTGTAATTGATGAGGTGGAGTTGGCCTTTGGTGAAATAAAATTACTTGAGAAGCAGATTGCAGACATCAACAATGAGATTGCAGAGCGAACGGATTACGAGTCGGAAGGATATATGAGTTTGCTCGATCGCTTAAATGACAAAACGGAGCGATTTAACTTAATGGGTGGTGCAAATCATACCGGATTAATTGAAACCACTCTTAAGGGACTTGGATTCGAAGCTTCCGATTTTCAACGAAATACAGGGGAGTTCAGTGGAGGATGGCGCATGCGCATCGAATTGGCAAAAATACTATTGGAGCAACCCGATATCTTTCTTCTGGATGAGCCAACTAACCACCTTGATATTGATTCCATTCAATGGTTGGAGGATTTCTTGAAGACCTACAGTGGTGCAGTGGTGCTTATTTCGCACGATAAGGCCTTTTTAGATAATATTACTAAGCGCAGCATTGAGATATCGCTTGGCCGCATTTATGACTATAAAGCCAGCTATTCGCGTTTTATGGAGTTGCGTAAGGAGCGTCGTGAACAACAGGAGAATGCTTTTAAGAATCAGCAGAAGAAGATTGAGGATACTGAAAAGTTTATTGAACGATTTCGATATAAAGCAACCAAGTCAGTTCAGGTTCAATCGCGAATAAAACAGTTGGAGAAGATAGATCGGATTGAGGTTGATGAGTTTGATAATTCGGCTTTAAATATAAAGTTTCCACCAGCTCCACGTTCAGGAACGGTTGTTGTTAAGGGTGAGCAAGTAAGCAAATCATATGGTGATTTATTGGTGCTTGATGAGGTTGATATGAGCATTGAGCGTGGTGAGAAAATAGCCTTTGTAGGTAGAAATGGTGAGGGTAAAACTACCATGGCTCGTATTATTATGAATGAGTTGGCGCACCAAGGTAAGTTAACGCTGGGGCACAATGTAAAGATTGGTTATTTTGCCCAGGATCAGGCAGAGCGCTTAGATGATAGTCATACGGTTTTTGAAACCATTGATTTGGTTGCGGTTGGTGATATTCGCACTAAGGTAAGAAACCTGTTGGGAGCCTTCATGTTTAGTGGCGAAAGTGCCGATAAGAAAGTAAGTGTATTATCGGGTGGAGAACGCACACGATTGGCAATGGTTAAGTTGTTGCTCGAGCCTGTTAATTTGTTGATACTGGATGAGCCGACCAACCACTTGGATATGCGCTCTAAAGATATACTTAAGCAAGCCCTAAGAGATTTTGAAGGCACCGTGATCTTGGTATCACACGACAGGGAGTTTTTGGATGGCTTGGTTGAAAAGGTTTATGAATTCAGACACAAGAAAATAAAGGAACACTTAGGAGGGATTTACTACTTTTTGGAGAAGAAGCGTCTTGAGAACCTGAATGATTTAAATAAGGGTATTGCTTCAAAAAGGAAGGTTCAGACTGATAAAACAGAGAGTGTTGCTAAATTATCGTTTGAAGAACGTAAGGAGCTTAGCCGAAAAGTGAAGAAGGCTCAAAAGCAGGTGGAGCAAAGCGAAACTAAAATTGCTGAACTTGAGTTGGAGCTTGAAACACTTACGGAAGAAATGAATAAGCCTGAAAATGCTTCGGATGAAAGTATGTTTAAGCGTTACCATCAGGTTGAGAAAGCGCTGGAGGAAGAAATGGAAAGCTGGGAGCAGGCTCACAGTGAATTTGAACAATTAGAACAACAAAAACGAGAAATAGACTAGTTATGGCAAAAGAACAAATGGTATTTGGTATTAGAGCCGTTGAAGAAGCAATTGCTGCCGGTAAAGAAATTGAGAAGGTATTTATCAAAAAAGGCTTGCAAGGGACACTATTTCAGGGTTTTTTGGATGAAGTAAGGGCAAATGAAATTCCTTTTCAATTTGTGCCCATCGAGAAACTTAATCGCATTACCCGTAAGAATCATCAGGGTATTATAGCGATGATTTCGCCTGTTGTTTATCAAAGTATCGAACAATTGATACCGATGCTGTACGATGAGGGTAAAGAGCCTTTTGTACTAATCCTGGATCACTTAACAGACATACGTAATTTCGGTGCCATAGCCCGTACGGCCGAATGTGCTGGTGTACATGCGATAATTATACCTGAGCGTGGAGGTGCCCCAATTAATAGCGATGCTATTAAAACATCAGCTGGAGCATTACATACAATTCCTGTTTGTCGTGTAAATAGTTTAAATACCACAGCAGAATTTCTTAAGAATAGTGGATTGAAATTAGTAGCCGCCACCGAAAAAGGGGCAGAGGATTACGATAAAGTTGATTATAGTGGACCCTTGGCCTTGATTATGGGAGCAGAAGATACAGGTGTGTCCTCTCAATTGCTTGCTGTGTCTGATGTCAAGAGTAAAATTCCTATTCTCGGAGAGATACAATCTTTAAATGTTTCGGTAGCAGCTGGTGTTTTGATGTATGAAATTTTGAAATCGCGGAAGTAAAAAAAATATAAAACTAACTTAAAAGAGTTCGTTTACCTGTAAACAGAGGGCAACAACCAAATATATACGGTGTTTTTAGTGTAAGGTTTCATCACATTTATCTACAGAAATTTGATTTTTCTCATAATCTTTCTAATTTCGGAAGGTTTTGCGATGATAAAAATCACAATTTTTTAATCAAAAGCAACGTTTATGATCCACAAGGAAAGAGTCCTAAAAGTAATAAATAAGGAGCAAGCAGATCGCGTTCCTTTTTTCTATTGGGATGTACCCGAGTTTGGTGTTAAGTTGATGAAACACCTTGGGTTAGATAATCGTGACCAGCTTCTGGAGTATTTAGATGTTGATTTCAGATGGGTAGAGCCAGATTATATTGGTAAAGATCTCATCAAAGCAGGCGGCAAAGAAAAAGTTGATATCTGGGGTGTAGGTTATTCTAGGGTTCAAAATGGAGATTTTGAATTTTGGGAAGCCACTAATTTTCCACTTCAAGGTGTTACAGAGCCCGATGTACTTGAAAAGTACTCATGGCCAACGGTCGATTTGTTTGATTTCACCACATTGGCTGGAAAGATTGAAAAGTATAAAGGTTATGCAGTTATGACCGCACCAGGTTATTCCTCGCCAGGTTTGTTTCGTATTATCCAACGTTTGTTGGGGCGCGAAGCGTTTATGGATGTTATTATGTATCATCCGAAATTTTTTGAGGCATTGACTCAAAAAGTCACTAAGTTTTATACCGATTTTATTGAGCAGTTATTTGCAAATGGTGGTGAGAAATTAGATTTCATCCGCATTGCCGATGATTTTGGTACGCAAAGTGGTTTGGCCATTAGTAACGATATTTGGGAGCAATATTGCAAGCCAGCCATTGAAGCCTTTACCGAATTACCTAAGAAACATGGAGTGAAATTTTATATGCATTCATGTGGAGCGGTTCGTAAGTTAATACCTGAGTTTGTTAGTATTGGTGCATCCATTTTGGATCCAATACAAACCAGAGCAAGTGGTATGGAACCATCGGGTTTGAAAGAAGATTTCGGTAATTACATTACATTTTGTGGGGCACTGGATGAAGAGTTGTTACTTCGTCAAGGTACACCACAGCAAGTAAAAGACGGTGTGAAAGAGCTTTTGGATACCATGGCTCCAAGAGGTGGTTTTGTGTTAGGTCCATCACACAAACTTAAAATAGAAACGCCGGTCGAGAATGTGTTAGCCATGTATGAGGCTGCAAAAGAATGGAGATATGAAACCGAATGTATAACATAGTGATAGTATATCATTTTGTTTATTATCCCGATAATTATCGGAATTAAGTCATTGAATAATCGCATTACTTTAACCTTGCTTTGTATTACAGAGCAAGGTTTTTTTTGTGGCATTGCTTAAAAATTTATTAGCTTCGTTCAAACAAAATAAAACCTTATACTATGAATCAAGTTTCGAAGATTACCGCATTGCTTTTATTGGCTCTTTTAATTTTACCCTCAACTATACAAGCACAGTTACGTTATAATTTGAAAGTAGGAGAGATGTATGGGCTGAAACAAGAGTCTTTTCAAGATATAACTCAGAATATTCAAGGAATGACGCAAAATATTAAAAATACCATTGGCGGTGACATTACTGTTACCATCGTCTCAAAAAGCAAAGGAGTGTACACATCCACCTTAGTGTTTGAATCTTTGTTATTTAAAATGGAAAGTACTATGTTCACCATAGCATATGATTCTAAAGACGAAGCTCAGGAAGAAAATATGTTATCGAAAGCATTTGATGCTATTGTTGATTTTGAGTTTACCATGATATTTGACGAGACAGGAGAAATTACTGAAGTAAGAGGCTCTGAGAAATTGTTGGAAAAGATCGCTTTGTCATATGGTAAAAGCATTGATGAATTGGGTATGGTTGCTGAGAGTGTTAAGACACAGTTTAGCGATAAGAGCATGAAACAGAACATGAGTTCAATGCTTTTGGTGTATCCTGATGAAAAACTTAAAGTGGGTACGGAGTGGACAAACGAAGTAGTAACAGCTGGAGCAATGCCCATCGTTAGCAATTACAATTATGTGGTAACAAGCGCTAATAAGTCGATTATTGAACTGAAGGGTACCGGTAAGATGACTGCGGATGATAGTGCTGGTTCGGAACAAAATGGCATGACACAAAACTTTGATTTAAGTGGTGATGTAATTGTAAGCGCTACTATTGACGCTAAAACAGCTTGGCCTCAATCAATGGAACTTAATCAAGAGATGGAAGGAAGTGTAAGCATTGAATCGCCGCAATTACCAGTACCAATGGAAGTGCCAATGACTATTAGTAGCAAATCTACTTATAAAGCTTATTAATACGTATAAATAATTCTTTTAATAGTGTGAACATAAAGGGTGTACAATTGCTTATATGGTAAGTATTGTTAATTCTAATTTATGCAGAAAGAGTAAGTGTATTGGGTTTAAGAATATGTTATAACATATTTAATGAGCTTAATTCAATTGCTTTAAGCTAGCAATATACATTTATGAAAAAGAATAAATCAAAACAATTATTCAGAATCGTATTATTGGTTGGAACAGTCGTATCGCTGTTTTTCGTTCCATGGTTATTGGTAAAGGCGTGGATAGTGCCTTTGCCAGAGACTGTTCAGGAACAATGTGATGAAGCCATTGGACATGGATTTGATGGAATGATTGTATACATAGATCAAAAGGGTCAAGTTCCCCAGTATTATACTTCGGGTTGGCATAAGAGAGAAACCAAGATACCCGCCAAACATGATGCACTATTTAAAATTGCCAGCATAAGTAAATTGTACGATGCCGTGGCTATTACCAAATTGGTCGGTGATGGACGGCTTTCTTTGGATAAAACAATCGCTGATTATTTACCTGAACTTGTTGGGAGAATCGCTTATGCTGATAAAATTACCTTGAAGTTAATGGTGCAACATAGAAGTGGCATCCCCAATTTTACGGACGCTCCAAAATTTTGGGAGGCTCCAACAGGTTCCTTTGACGAAAGTCTTGCCTTAATTGATGGTATGCCTGCTAATTTTGAACCTGACGAAAATTATGAGTATTGTAATACAAACTATTTGTTACTTAATAGAATCATGGATGATGAGTTGGGGTATGGTAACTTTCAATTCGTTCAAGAAGAAATTCTAAAGCCACTTGCACTTAACAACACCTTTGGCTCAGTAAGTGAAGTAAACATTGAAGATGTGATGAGTGGCTATCATGTAGGTTATCCCCATGATTTAAAGGGAAATGATTATGGCATGCAAGCCTCAGCTAAAGATGTAGGCACTTTCCTAAGAGCATTAAATGATGGTTCTCTGTTTGAACCTGGAGAACAGGAAATATATTCATCCATCTATGAATTTGAGCATTCAGGTTGGGTTCCAGGCTACCAAAGTTTTGCCTTTTATAACAAAGAGCTTGATGCTGTTGTTGTTGCCTTCTATAGTACAACCGATGCTAAATTGTACAATTGGAACTTATCAGAAATTATAAATAATCGAATAGTGAAAATATTGAAAAAGCAAAAAAGCTCATAACATTGTATGAGCAATCATTTCGCTAATTATTTGAGAAGGAATATGTCCTCGAATAAAATTTGCTTATGATTGTTTTAAGCTATTATATGAGTTTAAACTAACTAAGTTTTTCTTTAAAGAAATCGATGGTTCGTTGCCATGCTAATTTCGCTGCAGCCTCGTCGTAACGTGGTGTGGTATCGTTATGGAAACCATGATTTGCATCTTCATACATATAAGCTTTATAGCTTTTATTGTTTGCCTTTAATGCTTCCTCGTAGGCTGGCCAGCCAGTATTCACTCTTTTATCTAATGATGCAAAGTGCAAAAGTAATGGTGCTTTAATTAAAGGAACATCTTCGGCTTTAGGTTGCCCACCATAAAAAGGTACGGCTGCTGGTAAATCTGGAATGCGAACGGCCATCATATTCGAAATCCAACCACCGAAACAAAAACCAACAACACCAACTTTTCCATTACTTTCTCCATGATCTTTCAAAAATGCTTGAGCAGCAATAAAATCTTCTAGCATTTCATTTTTGTCTCTGGTCTTTTGCATCGTACGACCTTCATCATCCGTACCCGGATAACCTCCTATGGGCGAAAGAGCATCTGGCGCAAAAGCAATAAATCCATCTAAGGCAGCCCTTCGGGCAACATCTTCAATATGAGGATTAAGACCTCTATTTTCATGAACAATAATAATTCCGGGCAATTTGGCGGAATTGTTTGCAGGTCGTGTAAGCAGGCCTTTAATGACTCCTCCACCTTTTGACGAATTATATTCGATGTATTCTGACTTTAATCTTAAATCATTGGATGCTATTTGTTGAGCAGCAACGTAATTAGGCATTAAAAAGTTCAATAAGCCTGCAACAGTAATTCCTCCTACTGCATAGGTAGTAAGCTTATTAACAAATTCACGTCGACTGAATTTATTGTGGGCATAACCATCGTATAAATCAAAAACCTCTTGTTTTATGTCTTTCTTGCTGATCTTCTTCATGACAATATGATTTGATTTACTTATTATAACATCTTATAAATGAAAATGTTTGCCTTGATGTTTGTCTGGTGGTTTGAGCTGTTGAAATATTTAGAATGCTATTCTTTTAATGATGGGTTTAAATTCGAACTTGGAATTAATTGAGAAAGAAATAAAATAAGAAATAGCTAACTTAGCCTTGAGCTATTATAATATATTATTCACAGTAGATGGATAAACAGATTACAGAGACATTAATATGACAGAACCTTTACAGCGATATTTTACAGATAACTTTAAATGCAACGAGAATGAAATTTCTGAAATTACGAATTATTTTAAAGCTATATGTTGGCTGTGTCGCATGCTGATTTTAAATTGGCATTGAGCAGAATCTCCTTTTTTTAAAATTTCTACATTAAACTGCTCGAAAGAACCTATGTCCAATGGTTTTATAAATTTAGCTTGATGTCTAGACTCATCTATCTGCATACGGTTTATTTAAAGTGCTTTAAAACCGAAACATCCCAACATTTCGGCAAGCTCAATGTAACACATCTAACATCCTAACATCTGCACATCGAACATCTTTAAACCTTACTCTTGTCCCTTGCGCCAACTCTCTTTACTTAGTAATTCGCCTGCTTTGGTGTAATGTTTCCATTTTCCATGACGCAGACCATTCTTGTATCTGCCTTCAATCTTTAATTGTCCGTTGCGGTAGTAATAAAATGCATCGCCATCAAATAGGCCATCGTCAGATGTGAGCTCAGCTTTTTTGCGGCTATTGCTGTAATATTCCTTATAGTCGCCAACCATTACGTCATCATCAAACTCTACTTCGGCTTTTATATTATGCGCTTCATCGTCGAAATAAAAAATAGCCATGCCATCAACTTTTCCATCGTTATAGGGGATGGCAGCTTTAATGCGGCCACTGGTATAATAACTACGCCATAAACCATGTAAGAGACTGTCGCGCATTTCTCCTTCGTGAATAATGAGACTATCTTGTACCCGCTCAGGATGTGTCACCCAATAGTCAACATGGCCTTCGCTCCAGGGAAAAGTATCGTCGGGAATTAACTTGAATTTCAATTCGCGGTATTCATCCACATATAGTTCCTCTGCTGAGTTTTGTAGTTTTTCCAACTCCTCGTATAACATGGTGTTATCATCGTGCTGTGCCAGTATGCTGGTTTCAAAAAAGGCATCACTAGAGTTTAGCTGACAGCCGATGTTGGCAAATTTTATCAGTAGATTTTTATTTTGTTTCAAACTTTTTCGTGCATCAGCATTACTGTAATGATAAAGGTGCTGATAAACTTTTGGCATTTGAATGAACATGGAGAAGTTGCACTGTGGTTCGAATTGAGCGATAAATTCGTTGAATGAAGGTGTGCGTGCCAGTGTATTCCCAACTAGGTAATCATCGATCATATCCATTAATGAACTGGCCGAGTTTGAAAATACCACATAGTTATCGATGTAAGCAAAATAGGGTTTTTCCATGTTTGACATCAATCCGCCAAAGAATAGTTTAAAGAATCCTTTCATCTGCAAAAGGTGGATGTGATGGTTGCGGTATTCGATTTGATCGAACCTTACAGGCGTGCGCTTTTTTATGTGTTGAAGCAAAAGTGCCATTTTTTCCTTGGCCAAATCAATGTCATTCGCTTTAATGGCCATGAGCGCATCCAATTCTCGTGCATTCGATTCTGGTCGTAATTTTGCCAAAGCAAATTCGCCATCCAACCACGAGAATAATACATCGTCAAAATCAAGGTCTAACCACTTTTCGCTTCGTTCAATATTTTCGATGTATTCTTCATGTTTAATCGAATCACTGGCTTTGTGTTCTTTCAGTAAGTCATCATAAAAATCGCGAAAGTTCCCAGTGTTCAGGGTCATCATAATGGCTGTCTTGGCCGGAAACAAAGTATGCGCTTCCAAATCGCCAGCTTGCGCTTTTGCCAATGCTTTTACAATGGATGGGATAGAGTCGTGATAGTTGGTAAAGCCGTTTAACTGAATGTTTTTTTCTTGCCAATGCGCTACCATAGCCGAGTAAGCCATTACTTCGCTTAGATCTACTAATATTGGTTTTAAATCAGGGTATTGACTGCCCGCAAAAAGGTGTAATTGACTGTAGTTGATGTATAAGTTGAGCAGGCCAGAGCTATTTCTTTGTTGAGCAGCAATAAACTTATCATTCTGAAACCCGATTCCACTGTTTAGTTCTTTGATGCTTAGTTTTAATAGTTGAGACGAAAAGGAGCCAATTAGCAGGTTTTCTTTTATACTAAGATGGATAATGTCCTGTGGCTGATCGTAGCAAAGGCTATAGATTTTGGTATCATCATAATTATGTTCGCCCAATTCATAATCGAATAGTTTGGCCAATTGTGGAAGTACCGATAATTGTCCGTACTTACCAATATCAATGGCAAAAACGGTTTCAAAATCGCTATTGTTGAGCATTTGTACCGAAATAGCCAGAGGCCGATTTTTAAAGAGCTTTCTTAAAATAGCATTCTCCATCATTAGCGAATCGAAATGCATCATGTTGGCATCATACTCATCTAAAAGGTCTGCCTCAATTAAACTTTCCCAAAGGGCACTTTCTTTTACTTCTTTCCAGCCAAGTGTCAGGTTCTCGGTTTCCACTACAATTACTGAACTAGGGTGCATGGCTTCAATGCATTGCAATTTATCAACCTTAAGTGTTTGCATATAGATGAAGAAAGCGCCAATACCCAAGGTAATGATGGCAATAGCGATTAGGAAGTATTTTAGAAATCTCATAATTGAGCTTTGATTAGAATTTAGCTCTAATTAAGCAATATTTTTAGAAGCAGAGAAGTGAAGGGCAGAAGAAGCAATTAATTTAGATTGATTTTTTATACTCATCCGATGACTATTTACATTATACAAGAGTCATCGGATGAGTTGGTAGTATCTAAAAGTCTATTGTCTATAAATCTAATAATCTATTATCTACATTTCTAAATTCTACTTTTAAACCAATACAATTTTATTGGCTGCACACTCTTTGCGCATATCTTCAGGCCAAATGCTAGCTTGTATTTCACCAATGTGTGCTTTACGTAGGAAGAACATACATAGGCGCGATTGGCCAATTCCACCGCCGATTGACAATGGTAGTTCGCCGTTCAGAAGGCGCTTGTGGAAAAGTAATTCTTTGCGATCAGTGCAGCCTTCTATTTCAAGTTGCTTGGCTAATACCTCAGGGCTTACACGGATTCCCATCGATGATAATTCGAATGAACGTTCTAGTATTGGGTTCCAAACCAAAATATCGCCATTTAAGCCTTTATAACCTTCAGCTGTTTCTGTGCTCCAATCATCGTAATCAGGAGCGCGTCCATCGTGTTTTTCACCGTGCGATAATTTGCTACCAATGCCCATTAAAAATACTGCTCCATATTCTTTGGCAGCTGCATCTTCTCGTTCTTTGGGGCTAAGGGTAGGGTATTTTGCCAATAAGTCCTCACTATGTATAAAAGTGATGTCTTCTGGAAGGATGGGTACAATTTCCGGATAGCGTTCATAAACAATAAACTCAGTTCGTTTCATCACTTCATAAATCTTCTTTACAATGTGCTTCAGAAAATCAAGTTTATATTCTTCCTTCGAAATGTGGCGTTCCCAATCCCACTGATCAACATATAAAGAGTGGATGTTACTTAATTCTTCATCGGGGCGGATGGCATTCATATCGGTATATAAACCATAACTGCTCTCGATACCATATTCGGCCAGCATCATACGTTTCCACTTGGCCAAGGAATGTACCACCTCGGCTTGTGCGTCACCAAATTCTTTAACAGGGAAGGATACTGGACGTTCCGTTCCATTAAGGTCATCGTTAATACCGGTTCCTTTCATAACAAAAAGAGGAGCGGTAACTCTACGCAGTCGTAATTCAGCAGATAGGGCCGTTTGGAAATGATCTTTAACTACCTTAATAGCATGTTCGGTTTGTTTAAGATCTAATGATGAGCGGTAGTTTTTAGGTATAAATAGTTTAGCCATAACTTGGAAATAATAATAGTTTGAAATTAATACTTGTGGATTTGTTTCAAATTCAACACAAACATGGTAAAAATATTTTGAATTATAATCATATTGTAATAAAAATCATAAATATGAAAGTAATAGGCTTGGTTTGGTGTCAGTTTAATTATTGCTAATGCCCGCGGAAAGACTATTTTTGCGCTGCATTAAAGCGGCGGTATGTATTCAGGTAACATTACAAAACTGTATTTGATAAAGGTGGCAAAGTGGTTTATGCTTACTATGCCTATTCTTCTTTTGTTTTTTCAGGACCTTGGTTTTACGGTTGAAGAGTCGTTTCAGTTAAAGGCCATATATAGTATAGCCATCGTTATTTTTGAAATACCATCGGGTTATGCAGCCGATGTACTTGGTCGCCGAAAAACACTTATTATTGGAAGTATATTGGGTACTCTTGGCTTTGCTATTTACTCCTTTACCAGTGGTTTCTATGCATTTTTGGCGGCAGAGTTAGTTTTGGGAATCGGACAAAGTTTTATTAGTGGAGCTGATTCTGCATTGCTTTACGATAGTTTAAAGGCCGATGGCCGTGAGAAAGATTACCTTAAATACGAGGGGCGCAATTTTTCGGTTGGTAACTTCAGCGAAGCCATAGCTGGTTTTATGGGTGGAGCCTTGGCTGAGATTAGTTTACGCATGCCTTTCTATTTTCAAACAGGTATTGCTTTTATTGCCATTCCGGCGGCGTTTATGTTGATTGAACCACAATTGTATACCCGAACACAAAAGGCTACCATGCGCGATATTTGGAATGTGGTTAAGTATGCCATGCTGACCAATAAGAGTTTGCGCTATAACATTATTTATTCATCCATAATTGGTTCGGCTACACTAACCATGGCATGGGTTTATCCCTTGTATCTCAAGGAGATTAATTTTCGTGAAATCGAGATTGGAGCAACAAGTACAGCGTTAAATTTAGTGGTTGGTTTAACAACTCTGGTAGCATATAAAATAGAACAACGTTTAAGGCCGAAATCAACAGTAATTGGTGTCACTCTGGTTATTACCGGGGCTTTTATTGCAGCCGGACTGTTGCATTCGATCTATGTGTTACCTGTTTTGGTTATTTTCTATTTCTCACGAGGAATAGCCACACCTGTTCTGAAAGATTACATAAACCGCATTACATCATCTGATATGCGTGCCACCGTGTTGTCTATTCGTAGCTTAATTATTCGTGCTAATTTTTCCATTCTGGCGCCTTTGTTTGGTTATATGACTGACCGCCTAACATTAAGTCAGGCCTTTGTGATTATTGGAGCCATATTTATGGTATTAACAGGTTCAAGTATATACCTTTTTCTACGTTCATTGGAAAAACAAGAAAATTCACATTAAGCGTTTTTGTTACTTGTTTTTCTTTCGCTTGTAATCCTGCCGAAAGGAGAGGGATAAGAGATAAAGTAAAACAAATATTGGCAAAACAGCTGTTGGTATAGCTGCCTTCTTACCAAATAATGTTAATGCTGTTACAACAGCAAATCCTGAGCTTTTAATGGTTAGCAGTAAATTCTGAGATACCAGGAAAGCTGGGTTTTTAATCCATCTTTTTGCAAGATATTCATATGTGAAACCCATTACAAAGTGAGTACAGAATAATACAAGTGCAATGTTGAAAAGGATGCTTGTTTCATCAAAGAACACAGAACGATTGACTCCAATGGCAATAAATATTAGAGTGGCAAAGCCCCAATCTACTATTTTTCCGCGTATCAATTCAACTTTTGGCAACCACTTAGGCAGTAATAAGAATCGTGATAAGATTAATGGGACTACAATGGTTTTTAGCATGAGCACAAATAAACTCATTGATGAGATGCCATCATTACCGGTTAGCCACCCAACTGCGAAAGGAGTGAGGAATATGGCGCATAGAAAGGCTCCTAATACTCCCTTAATGGCATATTCAACATCGCCTTTTAAAATGTTTGAAAATGGAATAATGGCCACACCGGGAGTTGTTGTTGCAATAACTACAAACCCATAGAATAATTCCTTATCATCTATTAGCCAATTGGCAAGTAGGATGCTTACCACTGCATATATTAGGTAGTTCAAAAGCGCCCCCATCATCATAGGTTTGTACAACTTTGAAGGTGGATATAAGCTTTTTGTACGAATATTAGTCATTGAGAACGTCATGACTAAAGCCAATATATAAATGGTGTAATCCTTAATGTTGTTGGCAAAATCGCCAATAGACAGGCCTAGAACCACGGCTAATATTAATACAAAATTTCTGTTCTTAATGAGGTTTACGATAAAGGTCATGGTTTAATATTTTGCTTTTAAGAAGCGTAAAATTACAAAGAACAAGATGAAATAATTGATGCTAAAACATGATATTTGGTATTGTTCTAAGGAGCGGCTCTTTTTGAGTGTTTGAAAATAAGAGCCGCTCCATTCGTTTACTATTAGTTTTTACTGAAAGAGTTTTTGGAAAGCGCAATTTGCCTTACTTTTGAGCAAATTATAAAAAAATGTCAGAATCAATACATATCAACAACTATATACCCATTCCACCAATCTTTTATCCCGAAGGCAGTGATAAACCATTCTGCAATTGCAAGGTGTGTGGAAAGGAGCTGATGGAGAGTGGAGAGCCCTATTTGATTGAAAAGGCTTATGGTCAGGATTTAGAAAAGGAAAAGCGTCAGGTTATATTTGAATTTGTGTATTGTTTCGATTGTGTGCAAGAAGTGCATGAAACCTTATCAGTAGAGTCGAGGGTAAAAATTGCTGAGTATATGAAACAGAATACCAACCTTGAACAACGTGATGCTGAGTTGAAAAAGCATGAGCTGTTCGATGTGGACATCTGGTTACACAATTGTGTTGTTAAAAATCAGAGCATCGATGAGGTAAAGGAGTTTCAGATATACGCATTGTGCCAAGGAGGAGATTTGCTGTTTCATCAGGCGCCATATATGATTTGTGGCGATGCTGTTGATGAAATTGCGGGTTTACTATCCAATAAATCGTTAGATATATTAAATGATTTAATGACCGATTTGATTGATCTTCCTCCAGAGTTTAGCGAGTTATTCAAAACACGTCATCCTATTTTAATTTAAGCTTCGTATCAAAGTAGGTTGATATAAAACTTATTCTTGATACTTTTGCAGCATTAACAACAATAATTTATCCGTCTTGATACTTAATACTCTTTTCTTGATACTAATATTAAAATGATGAAAGGTCAACTATTTTTTATTCCCAATACACTAGGTGATAGTCCAATCGAACGTAATTTGGCAAACGAAACTATTGGAATAATTCGTTCGCTCAAATATTTTATAGTTGAGAATGTGCGTTCAACAAGGCGTTTCTTGAAGAAAGTAGATAAAAGTATTGATATCGATACTTTGACCTTCTTTGTATTAGACAAACATACCAAAGTTGAAGATTTACCAACTTTTCTGAAGCCCTTATTAGATGGTAATAATATGGGTATGGTATCTGAAGCGGGTTGTCCAGGAGTTGCTGATCCTGGTGCTGATATTGCACAATTGGCCCATGAAAGAAACATAAGAGTTGTGCCATTGGTAGGGCCATCTTCCATTTTAATGTCGGTAATGGCATCCGGTCTGAATGGTCAGAGTTTTGCATTTAATGGCTACCTACCGGTAAAAAAGGAAGAAGTACCCAAGACGATTAAAATGCTGGAGGAGCGTTCACGCCGCGAAAATCAAACGCAACTATTCATTGAAACTCCTTATCGTAACATGCGTTTATTAGAAGATCTATTGCGCCATTGCAACCCCAAAACACGCTTGTGCATTGCTTGCGATATTACTTTAGAAACTGAATATATTGTTACTAAAACCGTTGCTAAATGGAAAGGCAGTTTGCCCGATATAAATAAACGACCTGCTATCTTTTTGATTTTGGCATAGGAATAGTGCAATGTGCATAGTGCATGTTTATAAAATCGCATCTTATTTTGTTAGATGTAAGTTAAGGTTCCATCTCTAATATTTTTTAATGAAATTTTAAATTCGTATTCGAACTTGGGCATAAACACTCCATTCCCAATATTATCATTAATCTCATTTGCTGCATATTTCTTTTGTATACTATACTACAGTATTTAATAATGTGATTTTAGCTATAACATTTTGACAACTTTATGTTTAGGTTGTTTTTATGTTGAAACTTTTATTACTTTTATACTAACTTTATAAAAGGAAGTAATAAAGCATAACCTAACTGTATTAAGATGAAAACCATTTTTCCCCTAAGTATTTTAATTTTTCTGTCAGGATTTCTAAATGCCCAATCAGTTATAGATTATACAATTACAGAGAGTAGTTTTGATAATGGTGGTTCTTTCACTTATACTAGTAAAAGTATTAATAATTATGATTCCAAAGGTAATCTTGTACTGATAGAAACATATACGTGGAGTCTTGCTACAAGTGAGTGGATATTAAGTTCAAAAAGTGAATACAATTATGATTCCAATGGAAATCAAATTTTGTATGTGTCATATAACAAAGTGGCAAATACTAATGAATGGATAGGGTTATATAGATGGGAGACCACTTATGATGTAAATGGCAATGAAATCTTATTTGTAATGTTAGATTGGGATGCAAATCTCAATAATTGGATTGGCAGTTATAAATTTGAATCAAGTTATGATTCTGATAATATAGTTTCTAGTATAGATTATGTTTGGGATAAAGCTCTCAATTATTGGAAAAATGATTATAAAACCGAATTTATTTACAATTCGCATGGCAGTTTATCTATTAAAGAAGGGTATAATTGGGATGATGCTTTGAATGATTGGGTAAAAGGTTTTAATGTGGAGATAAACGAAAGTGAAAATTTAAAAATAGAGATATCTTATAAATGGGATGTCTCAAATAATAAATGGATAGAAAATTATAAAATAGAACATGCAAAAGATTCCAGAGGGAATATAATTAGTAATATCTCTTATTCTTGGGATACTTCGCTTAGTGATTGGATTGGCACTTCTAAAAGAGAATATAGTTTTGATGTTAATGGTTTTAAAACTGAGTATTTAAGATATGAATGGAATGCATCATTGGATGACTGGAAAAGTTATACTAAATATGAATATTCCTACAATTCAGATGGAAACAGATTATTTTATTTATACTATAAATGGGATGAAAATACGAATGATTGGGATAATATTAGCCGAAAAACATATTATTATAAGGACTCTGAAGTTGCTATTCAAAATGGTATTGAAATAATGAATTGCAATGTTTATCCTAATCCGGCATTAAATGTAATTAATATTGATGTTGAAAAGGGTTTAATTGAAATGAATGCAGAATTATTTGATATTAATGGGACACAGGTATTAAAAGAGGATATATCTAAGAAAAATAAAATATACGTTGATCATTTGGACAGAGGTATTTATTTTTTGAAAATTTCAATTGATGGAAAACTATCTAGTCACAAAGTGCTAATTAAATAGAGTTTGCAAATTGTCACACCTACTTATTTTGTGCATTATAAGCTAGGTTGATCTGAAAAATAAATTATACTCATGTTCAAAATTAGGCGTAAATATACCTTTCCCAATATTATCATTAATTTCACTCATCGACCAAAAACGCAACTCATCTACTTCATCATCGGCTTTCTTAAAAGTCCCTTTGTGCTTGGTGCGAAAAAGGAATACCAATTCTTTTTCGATTTCACTTTCCCAGATATAAGGCTGTAGTGTTTGTTGATTAAATTGTGTCAAACCTATTTCTTCAAAAGCTTCTTTTTTGAGGGCTTGTTCTATATTTTCACCTGCGCTAACATGGCCACCAACAGCAGTATCCCATTTGCCTGGTTGAATCATTTTATTCGTAGCTCGTTTTTGCAGTAATAACTGACCTTTGTTAAACACATGAAGGTGTACCACTGGGTGCAGTAGTCTTGATCCTGAATGAACCACTGAGCGTGGTGCGGAACCTAGTACCTGGCCTTTTTCATTAACAAGGGGTAACCATTCTTCGTTTTTATATTTTGTGTTTTGTTGCTTTTTAATGAACCATTCAAAGGCAAAATACAAGCCCATTATTACAAATAATCCTGGTCCGTTTAAGAAGGTCCAAATGGCTTTATTTTCAATAAAGGCGGATATTAGGGCAGCTAAAGAGTAGAGTAGGAGTACCCAAAATATACGCTTCATGCTGTTTTGCACTTCCCACAATTGATACGGGTTCATTTGCATTTGCTTCATGTATCGTTTGGTCATCTGAAGCAATAGGTTATGTTTCGAAAAAGCTGAGAAGCCGATTAAGCCAGTCATCAACAGGCTAATGATACCCGGTTTGAGCTTAAAGAATACTTCATTATCCAGTAGAATTGAAACAGCACCTAAAGCCACTAAAAGGCCCACATCAAAAATGACAAAGCGATCGATTTTTCGTTCTTTAATATAGCTATAAGCCAATTCAATTACCCCAACAGTAATAGCGACAACAAGGCCATATAAAGTACCCCATATTTCGTCAACAACAATAAATACGATAATGGGTAAGAAACCTGGAAGCAGACGTTTTAAGAGGTCAAATTTGTTCATACATATGTTTTGATGCGTGAAGATATAAAAAGCTAAGCATCGTGCAAGGAGCGGCTCTCTTTTGCAAGACATCCTTAAAGAACCGCTCCTTCGATTTATATCAGTAAACTAGACCTCGGCCACCTAATAGTATGTTATCTGCTTATCGAGATGAAATATGATTTGCATTAAACAAGCTCGCGAGCAATGTCAACCTGGGGCGCGACTCTCGCGACCTGTAAATAGTCGCACCCCGGGTAAATATCAAAAAAGGACACCCAGTATAGATGTCCTTCATATATCAATTTATAAGATTGCTTATTACGCAGCCATCTTTAATTCTTCTGTTTCAACTTGTTGCTTTCTTAGTTTATTGGTGTTAAGTATCAATAAAATAGATGAAACCAGCCCTAGGAATAAGAAGCCAATTAAATAATAAAGCGCTACTTGATAAGAACCAGTAGTATCTTTTAAATAAGAGATTATTTGAGGACCAACTATTCCAGCCAATGCCCATGCTGTTAGTATATAACCGTGAATAGCACCCAGTTCTTTTGTTCCGAATAAATCGCCAATAAAGGCAGGAACAGTGGCAAATCCACCACCATAACAGGTTAGGATGATTAAGAATGCAACCTGAAAACCAATTTTACCAGCATCAGAAATACTTCCTCCAAAGAAAGTTGTTAAGTAATAGAAGGCTGCAATTTGAATCACAAAAAATGAAATGTACGTTGCCGGTCGGCCAATGTAATCGGAAAGAGTAGACCATGCCAATCGTCCAAAGGCGTTGAACATACTCATTAGCATTACCAACACAGCGGCAGCTTCAACCGAGAGCATTACAATTTCGCGTCCCATAGAGTTGGCTACTGAAATCAATGCAATACCACTGGTTACGTTAATGAATAAAATGGCCCATAAAAAGTAAAAGCGAGCCGTCTTCAATGATTGGTTAGCTGTGATATTTGATAAATCCTTTTTGATGGCTTTACCATTTTTGCCAACTTCGTCAGGGTTGTAGCCTTCAGGTAACCAGTCAACTGGTGGCTTTTCGAGGTATTGTGCCGATGAAAACATTAATACACCATATACAGGACCTAGAATCATCAGGATACTTGATATGCTTGTAATGCCAAACAATGGGAAGATGCTTTTAATCAAATAGATTTGAATGGCTGCACCTAATCCAAATCCCATAATGGCCATACCTGTTGCTAATCCTCTGCGATCGGGAAACCACTTAACCATGGTTGATACAGGTGTAACATAACCCATACCTAAACCAATACCACCAATCATACCATAAGTGGCGTAAAGCAAATAAAGATTTTCCATTTTTAGTGCTACACCACCAAGGAAAACGCCAGTTCCAAAGAAGATGGAAGCAACGGTTCCTGTAAATCGAGGACCTTTACGTTCAACAACTTTACCCATAAAAGCGGCTGATACACCAAGAAAGAATATGGCAATACTAAATACCGTTGTGATATCTTGTAATGACCAAGCTGCACTAATTTGGTTTTCTACCATGGAACCTAATTTACTCCAGGCATAGATGGAACCGATTGACATGTGAATGCCGACACCTGCTAAGGCAATAAACCATCTGTTTTTTAATTTGTTTGAACTCATTTTGTCTGTTGTTCTTTTATTTTTGTCTGTTGTCATCAATGAAGGATCGCATCTTTAAAACCAGACGGTAATAAAGATGCGATCCTTATTGAATTAATTTATTATAATCTCTTTAAAATAAGGCTTAAGAATGTTAAAAGCAGTATTTAGTTGTTCTTGAGTATTAGAAGGAACCCCTTCTAGCTCATATTTCCAGCCCATGTGCTCGTACTTGTGAGAACCCAAATGATGGTAAGGTTGAATCTCCAATTTCTCGATGTTGTTTTGTGTTGAGAAATGTTTTCCTAAGGTGTGCAGATCATCCTGATCGTCGCTATAACCTGGGACAAGTACATAACGCAACCAAACTGGTTTGTTAATTTCGTTAAGGTATTGAGCAAAAGCTAAAGTGCGATCGTTGCTTTTTCCAACCAGCTTATTGTGCTTCTCGTTGTTCATGTGTTTAACATCCATCAATACGATATCAACGTACTGCATTAGCTCTTTAACGTAATCGTTAAGAATACTGCCGTTGGTATCGATGCACACATGGAAACCTTCTTCCTTTAAAGCTTTTACAACCGGAATTAACTCTTTAGCCTGAACCAAAGGCTCGCCACCGGAAAAAGTAATACCACCTTTTTTACCAAAGAAAGGCTTTTGGTTTTTAGCCATATTAACAATCTCTTCAATGGAGGTTTCTTTTCCTCCTTTAAGTTCGATTGTGTCAGGATTGGCGCAGTACAGGCATTTAAAATTGCAACCTTGTAAAAAAGCTACCAACCTAATGCCTGGCCCGTCATAGGTTCCTAATGATTCAAAAGAGTGAACTCTTATCATGAGTTTATAAGTTGTAAGCCAGAAGGCAGAAGATGACGGTTCACCTTCTGCCTGTTAACTTCTGTCTGTATTACTTTATTACATATTGCTGTGGAAGCTACGCGAAATAACTTCCATTTGTTGTTCGCGTGTTAAGCGTACAAAGTTTACAGCATATCCTGATACACGAATTGTTAACTGTGGATATTCGCCTGGGTTCTCCATAGCATCTTCCAATAACTCACGGTTAAGAACATTCACATTCAAGTGATGTGCTTCTTTAGAGAAATAAGCATCCATCATTGTTACTAAGTTCTCGCGACGTACATCTTCGTCAGCTCCCAATGATTTAGGAATGATGCTAAATGTATTTGAGATACCATCCAATGCATTTTTGTAGTCCAACTTAGCAACAGAGTTCAATGAAGCAATTGCTCCATTTTTATCACGTCCGTGCATTGGGTTAGCACCTGGTGCAAATGCAACTCCTTGAGCACGTCCATCTGGTGTAGCACCGGTTTTCAAACCATATACTACGTTAGACGTAATGGTAAGGATTGACATGGTTGGCTCAGCATTTTTATAAGTACCTAGTTCCTTCAATAATTGGTTGAAATCACTAGAGATTTGAACAGCCAAGTTATCAACACGATCATCATCGTTTCCATAACATGGGAATTCGCCTTCGATTTTAAAATCGGTACTTAAACCTTGCTCGTTACGAACCACTTTAACCTTAGCATGCTTGATAGCAGACAATGAATCAGCAACAATTGACAAACCAGCAATACCATATGCTAAGTTAATAGCAGGATTAGTATCAACTAAAGCCATTTGCGCTTTTTCGTAATAGTACTTGTCGTGCATGTAGTGAATGATGTTCATTGACTCGTTGTATACGCGAGCCACATCTTTCATAGCTATTTTATAATTAGCCATTACTTCGTCGAAGTTCAACTCATCGCTGCTTAGCTCAGGGATACCTTCTACAATTGTTTTTCCTGACATTTCGCAACGTCCACCGTTCACAGCTAATAGTAAAGTTTTAGCTAAGTTGGTGCGAGCACCAAAGAACTGAATTTGTTTTCCAATTTCCTGGAACGATACACAACAAGCAATACCGTAGTCATCAGACTGACGTGTATCTTGCATCAAATCGTCATTCTCGTATTGGATAGATGAAGTATCGATAGAAACCTGTGAACAGAATTTCTTGAAATTCTCAGGTAATGATTGTGACCAAAGAACAGTCATGTTTGGCTCAGGGGAGGCACCTAAGTTATAAAGTGTTTGTAAGAAACGGAATGATGTTTTGGTGATCTTATGACGACCATCCATTAACTTACCACCAATTGCTTCAGTTACCCAAGTTGGGTCACCAGCAAAAATTTCATTATATGCGTTCATACGTAGGTGACGTACAACACGCAATTTCATAACGAATTGGTCAATGAATTCCTGAGCTAACTCTTCAGTAATAGTACCATTTTCTAAATCGTACTGAATATAGATGTCAAGGAATGAAGATACATTACCCAATGACATTGCTGCACCATCTTGCTCTTTAACAGCTGCCAGGTAAGCCATGTAAACCCACTGTACAGCTTCTTGAGCTGATTCTGCAGGACGACTTAGATCTAAACCATAAGTATTACCTAATTCTTTGATTTGACCTAAAGCTTTGATTTGCTCTGCTACTTCTTCGCGAAGACGAATTTTCTCATCATTCATAGGTCCAACTAAACCAGCTAAGTCAGTTTTTTTGGCTTCAATTAAGGCATCGATACCATATAAAGCCAAGCGACGATAGTCACCAATAATACGACCACGAGCATAGTTATCAGGTAATCCGGTTAAGAAACCTAATGAGCGGTACTTACGAATCTCGTCAGTATATACATCAAATACACCATCGTTGTGTGTTTTAGCGTAGTTGCGAAAGATGTCTTTAACACGATCAGAAACTTCTAAACCTTGTTCTGAACATGCTTTTTCAACAACTGCAATACCACCATAAGGTTTCATTGCACGCTTCAATAATTCATCGGTTTGTAAACCAACAATTAATTCAAGGTCTTTTTGAATATAACCAGCCTCGAATGAAGCAATGGTAGAAACAATTTCTGTGTCGATTGAACGAACTCCATTGTTGTCCATTTCTTCCTTAATCGCTTCGCGACAAATGCTCCAAAGTTTTTTGGTTCTTTCGGTAGGACCACATAAGAATGAAGAATCACCTTCAAAAGGAGTAATGTTTTTTTGAACAAAATTTCTAACGTTAACTTGCTCATTCCACAAATCGGTGGCAAACATTTCTTTAACTTTACTCATGATTAATGTATTTATAGTTTTCTTGTTCTTGCTTTTGATGATGCAAAGTAAAGCCCATTTATTCTATTATACAATGCAAATAAAGACTTTGTAGTCTTTTATTTGTGTGTGAACGAATTGTGTTTTAAAGCGCTTAGATTAGTGTTGTTTTTGCATGATATTTTGTAAGTAGTTGGTTACATAGAATTTAAACAAGTGCAATGTGGGAATAGCAACATGATTCTTTTTATTGTAATGTGGAGATTGCAAAATGGTAATTAATGTGGCACATGTAGTTTTTAACAAAGTTTAACACGATAGCCATCATATTAGGGTGTTTTAGCTGGTAAAAGCACTAGAATATTCGATATAAATATTCGAAAATTACTGTAAGAAAATCATTCTTTTAGTTAGCATGTCAATAGAGGAACGATTCCCATTAGATAAGACAAAAAAAGAGCACCCCAAATGAGTGCTCTTTAAATTATGCAGAGATAATAGCTTATAGACTATTCAAGTAATCTGTAACGTTCTTTTCAACGCGTCCAATTACTTCGCTAACGTCGGCTTTCTGGAATTTTTCACCAATAATGCTTTCATAAAGCTCAATGTAACGTTCTGATACTTCAGTTACGTATTCATCCGACATTTCAGGTACTACTTCGCCATCGCGTCCCTGGAAATTGTTATCCATTAACCACTCACGAACAAATTCTTTCGACAACTGCTTCTGGTTTTCACCTTTGTCAAAACGCTCTTGGTAACCATCGGCATAGAAATAACGCGATGAATCAGGCGTATGTATTTCGTCGATCAAATAGATTTTACCATCTTTTCTACCGAACTCATATTTGGTATCAACAAGGATAAGGCCTTTTTCTTTGGCAATTTCACTACCACGTTTAAATAACGCTAATGAAATACGCTCCAGCTCAAGGTATTCTTCCTCAGAAACTAAACCTTGTTTGATGATTTCTTCACGTGTAATGTTTTCATCGTGCTCACCTTGCTCAGCTTTTGTAGTAGGAGTTAAAATTGGCTCAGGAAAAGCTTGGTGCTCTTTTAAACCTTCAGGTAGAGGTACACCACAAATATCGCGACCACCTTCTTTATACAAACGCCATGAACTACCAGTTAGGTAACCACGAACAATCATTTCAACAGGATAGGTTTCACAGAAGTGACCTACGGTTACCGTTGGATCAGGTGTAGCTATCTTCCAGTTAGGTACAATGTCAGCCGTTGCGTCCAAGAATTTTTCAGCAATCTGATTCAATACCTGTCCTTTGTAAGGAATACCTTTTGGTAATACCACATCAAATGCAGAAATACGGTCAGAAACAACCATTACTAAATAATCGTCGTTGATGTTATATACATCACGCACTTTTCCTTTGTAAACACTTTTTTGTCCCGGAAACTGATAATCAGTTTTAACAATTGCTTTGCTCATTATTATATTATTTGTAGTTATTTGTTAATGCTTTGCTTTTTGTCTTCTATTTTTATGCTTGGTTTTTTCTCGTATGCTTCAACAATATCCTGAACCAACTTATGTCGAACAATATCCTTAACGTTAAAGTTTATAATTTTTATACGTTCAATGTTATTTAATATCTGCATACCCTTTACAAGCCCCGAATTTTGTGGGTTAGGGATGTCAATTTGTGTAACATCGCCAGTCACAATAAATTTAGCATGTCCGCCCATTCGGGTTAAAAACATTTTTAGTTGATTGTTGGTTGTATTTTGCGCTTCATCCAAAATAACACAAGCATCATTCAAGGTACGTCCGCGCATAAAAGCCAGAGGTGCAATCTGAATAGTTCCATTTTCCATGTACTCTTTTAAGCGAGAAGCAGGAATCATGTCTTGCAGGGCGTCGTATAAAGGTTGTAAGTAAGGATCAATTTTGTCTTTCATATCACCTGGTAAGAATCCCAATTTTTCGCCCGCCTCAACAGCCGGACGACTAAGAATTATCTTACGGACCGAACGATTTTTTAAAGCCGCAACTGCTAGTGCAATGGCCGTATAGGTTTTACCTGAACCAGCCGGGCCAATGGCGAACAATAAATCATTCTTTTTAAAAGCCTCAACTAATTTTTCCTGGTTTTCGGTTCGAGCTTTAATCGGTCGCCCGCTTACACCATATAGTATGATATCAGTATCGCCACTGGCTTCACTTATGCGATCACCTTCTAATAATTCGCCTAGTGTACTTTCCTTTAATACATTGTAATGGTTGTAGTGTTCGAGAAGAGTATTGATTTTTTCTTCAAAATCGGCTACTTCTTCGGCATCACCTATTGCCTTTAACCAATTTCCACGAGCCACAATTTTCAACTTTGGAAATCTATTTTTAATAATCTCCAGTTTTGCATTTTTTATGCCCAAAAACTCCACCAAATCAACTGATTCGAGGTAAATCAATTTTTCTATCATATTTCGGCTCAAATTTCAATGCAAAGAAACAACAAATTTTGCATTTTTAAGTGTGTAGCTGTCATCTTTTAAACTGATTTAATACAGAATGTTAATGAACAATTTTTAAATACTTAATAGTAATGCTATTATCTCTGAAAGTGTAATCTGAAGTTCTGGGAATAATTGTTGAGCTTGGCCAAATAAGGCTTACATTATTAGAATTTTTTCCACTCTTGCTGATTGCATCTAACTTTAAGATATATTTGTGATGCTTAAAAAATGGAATTAACAATGGATACAACTTTACTTGCTTTTAAGGAATTGCTGGATATAATGGATGAGTTACGTGCCAAATGTCCATGGGACAAGGAGCAAACGAACGAATCGCTCCGTACGCTTACCATTGAAGAAACCTATGAATTGGCCGATGCTATTATTAAAAAGGATGCTAAGCTGATTAAAAAGGAGTTGGGTGACTTGTTGTTGCACATTGTTTTTTATGCAAAGATTGGTTCCGAGTCCAATGATTTCACAATGAAGGATGTGATTGATTCTTTAACTGAAAAATTGATCTACCGTCATCCGCATATATTTTCTGATACTGAAGTAGCCGATGCCAAGCAGGTTGAAGAAAATTGGGAAAAGCTGAAGTTAAAGGAAAAGGGCGGGAATAAATCGGTATTGGAAGGTGTGCCTATGTCGCTACCAGCTATGGTGAAGGCCAATCGTATTCAGGATAAGGCCAGAGGTGTAGGTTTCGACTGGGAACACAAGGAGCAGGTGTGGGATAAGGTAAAGGAAGAGCTTGAAGAGCTAAAGGTAGAAATTGACCAACAAGATGAAGATAAGATGGAAGCTGAATTTGGTGACTTATTATTTTCTGTGATTAATGCTGCGCGCTTGTATGGCGTAAATCCCGAGAATGCGTTGGAACGTACCAACCGAAAGTTTATTCACCGTTTCAATTATCTCGAAGAGAAAACACTTAAAGTGGGTCGTGACTTAAAGACGATGAGCTTGGCAGAGATGGATGAGATTTGGGAAGAGGCGAAAAAAGTTAGAAGTACGAAGTAAAAAGTTCGGAGTCCGTAGATTTATTGTCCGAAGTTTTGAGTCCGTATTTTCGAGTAGTTAAGATGCCATTCGAAACATAAATGTTAAGGCCTGTTAATTTTTGGCATAAAGTTTGAAATAGATCTCTCAACAGTTTTAAAACTCATACCGAGTTATTGTAGAACTAAAATTGAGAGCCATGAAAGCACCTTATATAATTTCAGCAGGCATTGTTTTTCTTCTAGCAACTTCAATTAATAGTGTTGAAGCTCAAAATCGAAGTCGACGTCAACAAGATAAGAAAGTGGAGCACTCAGATCATCGTGAAGAGCGCAATCGAAAGGATCACAACAGAAAATACGAAAAGCACCACAAACATCACCATGGTGATAAACGATCGAAACATCGGCATTATGTAAGTCGCGATCAACATTATTCATGCAAACATAACTGTAATGCTGCGTATTGTATACACCAAAATCGTAATCACAATACTAATAACTACACACATCATCACCCAGAAGTCCACGCTCGTCATTATGTGCAACGCCTACCATCGCATCGCTATTTTTCATTTTACCAAGGTGATGAAATCTATTACCATTGCCAAGGACGATTTTATAGTTATCATACTGGCAGAGGATATATTAATATAAATCTCCGTGTATTAAGTGTAAATGAAGTTCCACGACATTATTCTATTCGCGAAGTAAATGGTTACGCTTATGCTTATTGTAAAGGTTATTATTACATACCACATGCACATGGTTATTATCGCGTATCAACATCACGACAGAAATACAGCACATGTAGAGTGAGTTATTAACTGAGCAAAATTATTTTGTAAAATATATAGGGAAGTTATTTCGACTTCCTTGTTGTTTCATAATAACCTGAGTTCGACATAAAATTGCTAGCTCAAATCGCTTATAGATTGTTATGTTCTAGCTAAGTATTCTTCAATTGTTCTTTATATTTCCTTCCAATAGGAATCTCAGTATTTTGTATTAACAATATTGAGGTGTGAATTTTTTGTATGTATTGCCTATTAATTATCACTAGTGACCGACTAATTTTTTAAAATGAGGGTACTCCCTAAAGGTTTCCCCTCAAAGTTGTAAATTGATTTTGCGAAACATTTTACAAC
>NZ_JBNGOY010000040.1:0-56227 GCF_050589805.1 Carboxylicivirga fragile
TACTGTAATACTTTTTCTGTGTACTCATTTTTCTAAGATATTATTTTGGTCTTAATATCTCTAAAAAATCGTCCGTGTAAATTTAGCAACTCCAGGTAAATTGTTTTAAGAATGTCCTTTACATAGAATGATGAAAGAGAAAGATATAAATAAGGTTGATTGGCAATTAATTGCAAAAGACATTTCGGGAGAATTGTCCAAGGAAGAGCAATTGCATTTAACCGAGGAGCTGGTAGGTAATAGTGATTTGCACGATCAACTAAGTCATTTATGGGATGATGCTAAATATGCCCAAGAATTAAAGACTGTTGATACGGATAAGGCATGGAATCAAGTGAGAGAGAACATGCAGTCGACTAAAGGCGGCTTATCCATTTCTTTGAAACGTTTTATATCAGTTGCTGCTTCTTTAATTATAATATTAGCATCGTATTATGCCTTTAGCTTATACAATACGACTAACAATCAACAGACAATTATTGCTAAAAATGATCAGCAATCAATAAAACTAATTGATGGTACTGTAGTTGATTTAAATATTGGTAGTCGAATTCAATTCCCGAAGGAATTTGATGAAAGTAATAGAACTGTACAATTAGAAGGAGAAGCATTTTTTGACGTAACACGAGATGTAGAAAAACCCTTTATAATACAAACAAAGCAAATTCAGATAAAAGTACTTGGCACATCATTTAATGTAAAAGAAAGTACTTCAAATGGGGATGCCATCGTTGCTGTATCATCAGGTAAAGTTGAGGTGAGGCATGGAGATATGTTAGTAACGCTCGAAAAAGGAGAATCAGCTATTTTTGTTGCTGAAACAAACAAGTTATTGAAGCGGACGATTGAGAACGTTAATTATAAGGCATGGAAAACCAAGGAGCTTGAATTTGATAATGCCAAATTGAACGAGGTTTTTAATACAATCGAGAATGCCTATCACATAAATATAGAATTAGATTCAGCAATTTATGTCGATAGCATGGTGTTGAATGCTACATTTAGTCGTTACACTATAAATCATGTACTTGAGTCGGTATGTGCACCTTTTAATCTCGAATATCGCTTAAGCGAGGGCAAATATAAAATTACAAGTGTTCAATAATTCATGAGAAAATAGTAATTTAATGCACTTGTAAGTCCGTATTACCTGATGTATTTTAACTTATACTATTGAATGAAGAGGAGTTCAGATAAATGTATTGTATTATTGATCTGTTTACTGTGTGTTCACAGTATGTCTCTTAGTCAGGAAGTAAATCTGCGCTTCGATAATATAAAATTAGCTGCTTTTATCGATTCCATTACGGCAAAGTCGGAAATAGATATTGCCTATGATGTGAATGCCATTCCTGTTGATAGTGTCATATCTGTTGATTTTTCAAGAATTCACCCGTTTGAGGCTATAAAACAAGTATTAAGTTCTAATGAAGTACTTGTTACCTTTCTTAATAATCAGATTATTATTGGGAAAGCTTTAAAGACGGAGCGTGATGCTTATCTCAGGCTGAAGGGGAGGGTTATTGATAAGGTTGAAGGCAGTCCTTTACCAATGGTTAATATAACTGTTAAAAATAAGGTGCTTGGAACTATTACAAACAGCAATGGTGATTTTGAGTTTGTTATACCAAATCAACTTAATAAGGACACTTTAGCATTTTCATTTTTGGGTTATGATAATCATTTTATCCCAGTTGAGAGTATTGATAGTGTTTTGCTAGTACGATTAACGAGTCATGATATTCATTTACCTGAAATTGAGGTGAAGTATCAAGAGGTGAATGAGATATTATTTAACGTTCTTGAGAATAAAAAACAGAATTATTGGAATGAGCAAAGTCTGTTAACAGGTTTCTTTCGAGAATCAATACTGCAGGATGCGGAATACGTGCAGGTATCAGAGGCAATAATCGAGATTTCTAAACCAGATTATGGTAAGGCTTCAAGCATGGAGCGGGCTCGATTTATTAAAGGGCGTAAGCAAGATGATTTGCAGAAAATGGAAAATGTGGACTTTAAGCTCGAAGGTGGGCCATTTCAGTTTTCAAGAATTGATATAGCCCGTTATCTTGATTTTTTTCCAAAGGAAGAATCATTATATAAATACGAATATGATGGAATTGATTTTAGGGGAGATGATGTATTATACAAGGTGAAGTTCAAGCCGATAGACGATAATGGGGACTTATTGTACGAGGGTACATTTTTTATACATTCAAAAAGTTACGCCATTGTTCATGTCGATTTTAGTTTGACAAAACGCGCCATACGTTATAGTCGAAAGGCCTTAATTAAGAAAACATCAGGTAAAGTTAAAGCTCGCCCTAAGTATGCCGACTACTCAATTGATTATAGATTTGTCAACGATAAATGGATTTTGAATAAAGTAACTGGAGTCATTATTATTAATATCGTAGATAAAAGGCAGAAAATAAACTCTGATTTCAGGGCTATTTCCGAATTACTTATCAGTAATTGTATTGCTTATAAAGGTGACCGTTTTAAGTGGTCCGAATCCTTTAAAGAATCGTATGTTCTTGCTGATGAGATTGAAGAAACAGATATCGAGTTTTGGGGAAACTACAATATAATTAAACCCAACGAGGCCATCGAAAAGGTTTTTAAAAATAAGCAGGATAACTAGAAGGTAAAAATTAAGGCTGCTTTCAAAATAGTTGATGGGACGATAAATGAGTGGTTTATTGTCTGTTTTGAAAGCAACCTCATGGGATTGGTCATTGAAAAAATCTTATGCGCAATGTCTCTGCAGGTAATCAATTGTAGATTTTACAGAAGTTAATTGCACTATCTCGTCATTTTTTATTGCAAGATCAAATCTTGTTTCTAAGAAAAACAAGAAAAAATTCATGTCTAATTCGTCAGCAAATAGCTCGTCACGAAAAGAGGCATCCTCACTAATTCGCTCTTTTGGTACTCCGGTCTTTCTTAAAACCTTGTACAAATTTCGCCTTATCGCTTTAGCATTCATAGCTTATTGTTTTTTTGTTACATGTATAAGACAATTGTGATTACCTTTGGACGTATGCTTTTTTTGAATTTTTATTAAAAAAATTCAAATCTTACAAATTATTCTATTTAATCATCAGTGAGTGAGTGGGATATGGTGAGTTGTTGGGATGTTCTTTTTTTGAAAAAATATAGATAATAGTGTTTGGCATAAAGATTAAGAGGATGCATCTTGGGTTTTTAGTAATGATTTTAATCGTTACAAGCCATGTTTATGCTCAAGATGATACTTTGAGTTATCGCTTGTTAGATAATTTAGATTCTTTGCGATTTGCTAAAGTTGAACGTGAAGGTTTTAAGATAATGCCATATGTTGCACCTTCGTATACACCAGAGACTGACTTTCTACTTACAGCTGGAGGATTGATTACTTTCAAGGCACAGCGATGGAATAATTTGCTTAATACATCTTCGGTGCCTTTTTCTGTTGGTTATAGTTCAAATGGTTCCTTTACATTAAATATTCAAAATGTTATTTATTGGGCCGATGATAATATTAGAACCATTGGAGAGTTCATCATGAAAGAAATGCCTGATAACTATTGGGGGGTTGGTTACGAAAATGGTTTAGATGAAAGAACATCGCGAGAAACTACTTTTTATACGCGACGTTATTGGCGATTCAATCAACGTTTTATGTTTCGGACTAAAGGAGATATGTTTTTGGGCGGTATCATTGATTTAAATGGAACCAAAGCTTTTGACATGAATCCAGTGATGGAAATGGACGAGTATGTTTTACGAAGTGGTTCGGATGTACTAAACACGGGACTTGGTTTTGTGTTTGAATACGATTCAAGAGATTTTGTCCAGAATGCTTATAGTGGTAAATACTTTAGTGCGAGTATGGTTTTTTTTCAAGAGTATTTGGGCGGTAATACAAAATATCGTGTTTTTGAATTTGATTATCGGCACTATAAAACAATTAAGCGAAAACGAAGAACCTTGGCTTGGCAAGCAAAGTGTCGTTTTAATTTCGGGGGAGAAGTGCCTTGGTCGGATATGGCAATGCTTGGTGGTCCTTACAATATGAGGGGTTATACTTTGGGTCGTTTTCGCGACAAAAATTCAATGAGTCTTACTGGGGAATACAGGCATATGTTTAAACGGAAAAAACTAAATAAGAAAGGGAATTACGATAGTCGCTTTGGCTACGTTGTTTGGATGGCAGCTGGTTCTGTTATGCCATCGTTGGATGTACAAAATAATTGGTTGCCTAATGGAGGAGTTGGTTTAAGAGTGGAAATCCAACCACGCATGAATATTCGTATTGACTATGGAATTGGAAAGAGTGAAACGGGCTTTTATGCTACCTTTTCTGAAGCATTCTAAATATTTTTAACAACAGCCTTTCTTGAAAAATATTCTATTCTATCTTTGTGGGCTAAAATTTGAAATATGCAGAATTTGTTTGAATGTAAAGTAAAGTACGAGAAGATAGATGAACAGTCAGGAACTAATAAAAAGGTTAGTGAAACGTATCTGATTGATGCGGTTTCATTTACTGAGGCTGAATCGCGTATTTACAAAGAAATGGAGATGATGATTCGAGGGGAATTTATTGTAACCAATATTCGAAAGGCTAATTACACCGAGATTTTTCCAAACGACGATGGAGATCGTTGGTTTAAGAGTAAAATTTCGTACGTTTCCGTGGATGAAAATTCAGGAAAGGAAAAAAAGATTAGTAATCAGATTCTTGTGATGGCTAATGATGTAAAGCATGCTTTTGATAAAATACATGAAGGAATGAATGGTATGACTGTTGATTTTGATATCAATGCAATTGCCGAAAGTCCAATCTTAGATTTCTTTCCTTATTTCAAAGGTGATGAGGTGAATGAAGAAATACCTGCTAATCTTCGACCAATTGAGCGAGAAGAAGAAATAAGCTCAACTGAAGAGTAGGGAAATTAAAGAATATTTTAAGCACTGGATAATTTAGGTTTTTATCCAGTGCTTTTGTTTTATATGTATTTCTGAATACGCTTGTCCAATTGTGCCTGATCATGCATAAAGGAATATAGTCCTGCAATATTCAAAAGGCTATCAATGCCTATTTCTCGATTTATTATTTTTTGATTCCATTTCTTATGAATTGGAATTTTGCCATCCTCACGAAGTGTTTGGTGCTCCTTCTTATCCAATTTCGGGAATAAATCGTGACAACCATGGTTGTGAGCGTATTCTTCAAGTTCAGCTGCGGTATTTGGTAATTTTTCGTTTAAATGTAATACTATTTCTTTTTCATGATCTTGAGCCTGCCAAAGGTGCTTCAGTCTTAGCTTTTTTACATCATTTTCATCGAATAATTCCGGTTCAGGTATTTCGTTGATATGAGAGCCGTCAATATTTAGTTTGGCCTTTATTGCCTCATCGGCTACTTTACTCGGGATAGTAAAAATATCGGTGCCTAGCAAATGTTGCAATTGTTCTGGCGAACGAATGCTCGCCGCTATTAATTTTGTTTTGCTGATGTTTTTATTGATTAAGCTACGCAGACAGTGCTGAGTTTCTAAAGTGACCTTCTCTCCAATGTAAAGTCCTTCTCCTAGTTTGTTGTTTTTTAAATAGGCGCCCAAGCGGCCTAAGAAAACATTTGAATATTGGGCTTGCGCTACTACTGACGCAAAAATATTTTGCCGAACGCTAAAGTCAAGAGTGAAATTAACTGGTATGCCTTTGTCGTGTAATTTACGTGCACCAATTAAGCCAGCTGAAGTAAAAGGTACTTTAATGATGAAGTGTTTTGGGCAAATAGAATGTAGACTTGCACCGACTTCAGCAATTTGATTAATGTTGTGTGCGATATCGGTGTGAAGCTCAACGCTGACATTACAGTTGAATATTTTAACCAGACGTAGTCCATGAATGGCATTTAGGCAAAAGGCAATGTCTTGAATATTATATTCTCCTTTATTCTCTTTTATGTGTTTCGCAATAACAGGAATTGTGTTGTCATAAATGCCTTTTTGTACTTCATTATTCAACAATGTATTATTGGTTGTCAGTGCAGAGAATTCTTCAGCCCAGATTTTTTTAGCCGAAACTATATCGCCTGTGTCGAGCCATAAAGAAGTTCCGGAGTGGAGGTATTTGTCCCAGTAGTTAGAGGGTTTTGATTGAAACACAGTGTCGTTAAATTGTTCAGAAAGCTTAATGATTGTTGATTTGGGAATGGGGTATGACATGTTATTGAGGATTGGTGTTGTATAAAATTAGGAACTACTTTCTGAAAATCAAATAGTAAATTTCTGTTTTATAACATGATTAACTATATAGATAAAGATTTCATTAAAGTGATGAAAAGCATGTGTAATATCCATATTGCTCCTTAAATTTGACAAAAATATCAGTTGTTATGATGGAATCAATTCGCGAAATCTATAAGATAGGAAGTGGGCCTTCAAGTAGTCATACTATGGGGCCAAAGAAAGCTGCCGAAATGTTTTTGGAGCGTCAGCCAGATGCAGCCAGATACGAAGTGACTTTATTTGGTAGTTTAGCAGCTACGGGTAAAGGCCATCTCACTGATTTTGCTGTTGAGCAAGTATTTGCTGAAAGAGTTTTGAAGATTAATTGGCAGCCGCATGTTTTTTTGCCACGTCACTCAAATGCGCTTTCATTCACTGCTTTTAACGATATGGGCATTGAGTTAGATAGCTGGACAGCATACAGTGTTGGAGGAGGAGCTATTGTTGATGATTTCATACAAGAAGAAACATCTGCCATTTATGAATTAACAACTTTAGATGATATTTTAAAGTGGTGCGAAAGCAATGGAAAGCATTTGTGGGAGTACGTTGCTGAGGTTGAAGGGGAAGAGATTTGGTCTGAAATGGAGAAGGTGTGGACGGTGATGAAAGAAGCTGTTCAAACTGGTTTGGATGAAGAAGGTGCTTTGCCAGGTGCATTAAAGCTACCCCGTAAGGCGTCAGCCTATTATACAAAAGCTAAGAATTTTAGTGGACGCATGGAACGACGTTCAATGATATTTGCATATGCGTTAGCTGTTTCGGAACAAAATGCTGCCGGAGGAACCATTGTTACTGCTCCAACATGTGGAGCAAGTGGTGTATTGCCAGCTGTCTTGTATTTTATTCAAAAATATTACGACGCATCAGATAAAAAGATATTAAGAGCATTAGCTACCGCTGGTTTAATTGGTAATCTGGTAAAACATAATGCGTCAATTTCCGGCGCTGAGGTTGGTTGTCAAGGAGAAGTTGGTACAGCATGTGCCATGGCTTCGGCTGCTGCTACTCAATTATTCGGTGGTAGTATTTATCAAGTTGAATATTCTGCTGAGATGGGTATGGAGCACCATTTAGGTTTAACATGTGACCCTATTGCTGGTTTGGTACAGATTCCTTGTATCGAACGAAACGCTTTTGCGGCTGCTCGTGCACTTAATCATAACACCTATGTACTATTGTCCGATGGACGTCATCGTATTACCTTCGATGAGGTGGTTAAGGCGATGAAGCAAACTGGACATGATCTGCCTAATATTTACAAAGAAACTTCTACAGGTGGTTTAGCTGTTTTTCATCAAAATAAAAAAGAAGAAAAGGAGTAGTTATAATTCCGTAATTCTGCTGTTATTGTTTTGTAGTTGATGTTATTTCCGTAAATTTAAGTGCTAATTAAAACCTAACTTTATGGAAATATTATCTAATGTAGCACTGGTCTGGTTCATTGCCGGAGTCGTCTTATTGCTTCTCGAATTTGTAATACCTGGTGTATTTATTCTTTTTTTCGGACTTGGTGCATGGGTGACAGCTCTATGTGTTTATTTATTTGAACCATCTCTGGGGATACAGTTTGTCATCTTTAGTGTCACTTCTATTATTAGCCTTATTTTGCTTCGAAAGCTTATTTTGAATCGCATGACAATGAAAACCGTTCGAGGTTCAGATCCTGATGAGGAATTTATTGGTTATTCGGCCTATTGTATTGCCGAGATTGATGAAGGACTTAACGGTAAAGTTGAATTTAAAGGGACGAGTTGGTCCGCTGCATCAACTGCCAATGTCAAAGAAGGTCAGAAAGTGACTATCAAATCAAAAGAAGGTTTACAATTAAATGTGGAACCTGAATAATCATTAACTCTAAACTTTTAAATTATGGATGCTCCAACTATTGTAGCCATTGGTCTTGGCGTAGTTGTATTTATTATTCTATTATCTTGTATTAAAATTGTTCCTCAACGTTCCGCCTATGTAATTGAGCGTTTAGGAAAGTATAATGGAACCTTGTTGGCTGGTTTTCATTTTCTAATGCCAATCATTGATAAAGTTGCGTACAAGCACACTTTAAAGGAATCGGCCATTGATGTGGCTTCGCAATCATGTATTACAAAAGACAATATTGCTGTAGAAGTTGATGGTGTATTGTACTTGCAGGTAATGGATGCCAAGAAAGCTTCATATGGTATCGATAACTATGGCTTCGCTGCTATTCAAATTGCTCAGACAACGATGCGTAGTGTCATAGGTCGTTTAGATTTGGATAAAACGTTTGAAGAGCGTGAAACAATCAATACGAGTATTGTTAATGCGGTGGATAAGGCAAGTGATCCCTGGGGCGTAAAAATAGCGCGTTATGAAGTGAAGAATATTACGCCTCCACAGAGTATTAAGGATGCCATGGAGAAACAAATGCGTGCGGAACGTGAAAAACGTGCTATGATTGCCGAATCAGAAGGTCAGAAGCAAGCTAAAATAAATGTAGCAGAGGGTGATAAACAAGAGTTGATTGCACGTTCGGAAGGTGAAAAGCAAAAACGTATCAATGAGGCTTCAGGTAAGGCGTCGGAGATAGAAGCAATTGCTAGTGCCACGGCGAAAGGAATTAAAGAAATAGCTTTGGCCATAAATGAAAAAGGCGGCATGGATGCGGTGAACTTGCGAGTAGCTGAACAATACTTAGGCGAGTTTGGTAAATTAGCTAAAGAGAATAATACAATGATTATACCTTCTAACTTATCTGATGTCTCCGGTATTATTGCTACGGCAACTTCTGTTTTGAATCAGACGAAGAAATAACTTAATCGACATGTGATTTTTAGAGCCGAAGCTTAATAGTTTCGGTTTTTTTAAAAAAAAAACATGCGACCTGTTAAAAAGTGTCTAAAAGCATGTGAAATTTATGGTGATGTTTTTGTGATAAATTGATATTAATGTGGTGTATATATGTGAAAAATGTTTTAAAATAAGGACTTGGTAGTTTGATGTGTCAGTCTATAGCATCTGATCTTGATTTTTATAACTGTTAAAATTTGCTTAAAACACCTCGGTTTTGTTACATTTGCAGAGCAATTAAACACGTAATTAATTTTTATAATTTATTAATTAAAATCTTTAGTCTATGAAGAAAGTACTTTTAGCACTTTCGTTTGTGGTTATTTGTGGTTTGCAGTCATTAATGGCTCAAACAACAGAAATAACTGGAACAGTTACTGATGCAGGAGATGGGTTTCCTATCCCAGGAATTTCTGTATTTGTAAAGGGAACAACGGTTGGGACAGTTACTCGTCCTGACGGAACGTACGCTTTGGAGGTACCGGAAAATGCAGAAACTTTGGTTTTCTCATTTATTGGGATGAGTACCCAAGAAATTCTTATTGAAGGACGTTCAGTAATTAATGTGGCAATGAAAAGTGATGCCGAAGATCTTGATGAAGTTATTGTTGTAGCTTATGGTACCGCAAAAAAGTCATCTTTTACTGGGTCAGCAGGTGTTGTTGGAGCAGAAGAGCTTGAAAGTAGAACAGTTACTTCCGTAACTCAGGCCTTAGAAGGTGCTACAACCGGTGTGCAGGTAACTTCGGGTTCGGGTCAGCCAGGTAGTTCACCTGAAATTAGAATTAGGGGTATTGGTACTCTAAACGGTACGGCCGATCCCTTGTTTATTGTTGATGGTGCAACTTACGAAAATGGTTTGGAGAATATTGATCCGAATGACATTGCATCTATGACAATTCTTAAAGATGCATCCTCAACAGCACTTTATGGTTCACGTGCAGCCAACGGTGTTGTGTTGATAACAACTAAAAAGGGTAAATCAGGAGCTGGTTCAAAAGTTAATTTTAATGCTAGTGCCGTGGTTGGTGTTGTTACTCAGGCAATACCATATTATGAAACTGCAAACCCTTCGGAGTATTATGAGTTGATGTTTGAATCTTACAAGAATAGTTTAATTTTTGGTAAATCAAACATGGATCCTGCAGATGCTGCGATTAAAGCTTCAGCAGAGATTTACGATAAATTAAAGTATAATCCATTTAATGTAGCAAATGATCAAATTGTTGGTACTGATGGGAGAATTAATCCTAATGCAAGGGTTACAATGCCGGGCTTGAACTGGTATGAGCCTTTAGAGCAAACCGGTAAACGTCAGAACTATAGTGTTACAGCTAATGGAGGTGGTGAAAACCACGATTTTATGTTTTCTATTGGTCATCTTGATGAAACGGGGTACATAGTGAGTTCTAAGTATAAACGTACAAATGCTCGTATGGACGTTAATGTTACACCAACGAAATGGTTGAAACTGGGAACTAATATTTATGGTTATGCTACAGAAAAAGGATTAGCATCGGGTACTACTGGTAACACAAGCTATGGTAATCCTTTTTATTTCGCGCGTAATATGGGGCCTATTTATCCTGTATGGCTTGTTGATCCATCAACACATGAATATATTCATGATGTTAATGGTCAGCGAATCTATGACTTAGGTGGTGGTTATAATGAGTTTGAAATTAACAAACGCCCTGCCGCAGCAAACCCTGGTCGTCATATTATTGCTGAGCTTGATTATAATGATAATTTGGCTAAAACTAACGGAATTAGTAATCGCTCATATGCGACTTTCAACTTGTACGAAGGTTTGTCTTTTACCATGCGTTACTCATTGGATATTCTAAATTCTATTGATTCTGAATTTGAGAACGAGATTGTTGGAGATGGTGCACCTACAGGACGCTATAGCCAAGATAGATTTACAAGAACAACTGAAACATTCAATCAGATCGTAAATTACGCTAAGTCATTTGGAGAGGGGCATAATTTTGACTTTATGGTAGGCCATGAGAGTTATGATCGTAATTATTCAGACATGACAGGAATGAAAACTCAGATGACTGCCAAGGGGATTTATGAGTATGATAATTTTGTTACACCAACCGATTTATCAGGGTATTCATCCGATTATCGACTTGAAAGTTATTTGGGGCAGTTGAAATATAACTATATGGATAAGTATTATTTCTCAGCCTCATTCCGTCGTGATGGATCTTCTCGTTTTCACCCGGATGAAAGATGGGGTAATTTCTATTCGGTAGGAGCTTCTTGGCGAATGGATCAGGAACAGTTTATTCAGGATATCTCTTGGATAGATCAGTTAAAACTTAGATTATCGTATGGTGAGGTTGGTAATGATAAAATTGCTGGATATTACGCTTATCAAGCTAAGTATGGTTTTAGGCCAAACGCTGGTGAGCCAGGTTTAAATTGGTCTGATGTAGGTAATACTATTCTTACCTGGGAAACAAGTGCAAGTTATGATGCGGCATTAGAGTTTACTCTCTTAAATAATCGTATGCATGGTTCACTTGAGTACTATAGACGTAATTCAGTAGATTTATTGTATGAAGTGCCACTAGCCTTATCTCAAGGTTTAGCACAGCAGCCAAGAAATGCTGCGACAATGGCTAATTCAGGATTTGAAATTGGCATTGGAGGTTCTGTTATTAAAACGGCTAGCTTTACTTGGGATATTGACCTTCAAATGTCAACATTGAAGAATGAGATAACTGAAATTCCTGACCCATATATTGATGGATCTAAGCGTTGGTCAGAAGGACATTCTGTTTATGACTTTTTTACTTACGATTATTATGGTGTTAACTCTGAAACGGGTGCAGCTTTATTCCACGTTTGGAAAACTGATGATAAAACTGGTGAAACGGTTCCTCAGTACAATGAAGATGGATCGCCTGTATTATCAGAAAACTACTTAGATTCAGAGCAAGGATATACCGGAGACTCATCTATTCCTGATTTATTCGGGTCTATTGGAAATACCTTAAGTTACAAAGATTTCAGACTGACATTCTTGTTCACGTATGGAATTGGAGGCAAAATAATGGATTATTCTTATCGTGACTTAATGCATGAAGGTGAATATGGTAATGCTATTCATGTCGATCAGCTTAAAGGATGGAGAACGCCTGGTGAATCAAATGACATTCCTCGTTTGCAATTTGATAATAGTTATTTGGCTCCAACTTCAGATCGTTGGTTAACTGATGCAAGTTATTTATCATTTAAGAATATCAACTTAAGCTATAATTTCAAGCAGAAGTTTGTTAGTGATTTAGGTATTAAGAGTTTAAGGGCTTTTGTTACAGGGGAAAATTTATTTATTTCTACTGCTAGAAAAGGTATGAATCCACAGCAAAATTTTGGAGGTACTACTAGTAACGTGTATTTACCAAGTAGAGTTTTCTCTATTGGTGTTAATGTTGGATTTTAATTGAGATTGATTTAAAAAAATAAAGTTATGATGAAATATATTAATAAACTCATATTAGGGTTATTGGTTGTTGCATCTGTTGGTTGTTCTGATGATTTTCTAGAAACAAAACCAACTAATGCAGTTTCACCAGGAGATGCTCTTACTTCTCCAACCAGTTTGTTGGCGTCGTTAAATGGTATGCATAGAACTATGTACTCTCAATCTCCATTAGAAGTTGGTTCAACCAATTATACATATGCAGGAGAAGGTTTTATTATTCCAATGTTAGAATTTCCTGCAAGTGATGCTTTACATACTACCTCGGGTAATGGTTGGTTTAGAAGCCAGTTGAAATGGATTGTTCATACTAACCCTAATCGTGGTGAAGTTGAATGGGTGTGGCATCATTACTACCATATGATAGGTAGTGCCAATAATATCATTAATGCATCTGAAGATATATTTGAAGATGAGTTGATGTCTAGTATTCTTGGACAAGCCAAAGCTTATCGCGCTTATTCTTACTTTAGATTAGTTCAGCTATTTGCTAATAGTTATGCTTGGGGTAATCCATCTACGGATCCTGGGGTGCCAGTGATGTTAGAAACGGCATTGCCTTATGAAGGAAAACCTAGAGAAACGGTAGCGAAAGTGTATGAGCAAATTGAAAAGGATTTAACTGAAGCAATTGCTCATATGGAAAACGCTCAGAATATGCCAAATAAATCACACCTTAATATGAATACTGTTAAGGGTATTGCTGCGCGTGTTGCTCTTGTTAAAGGCGAATGGAGTAAAGCAGCAAGTTTCGCTAATGAGGCTAGAGCCGGTTATGAATTAATGGGAGAAGCTGAATATAAAAGTGGATTTAATGTGATTACTGGCACGGAAGTTATGTGGGCTGGTGACATTATTAGTGACCAAACAACATATTATCGTGCATGGTTTTATTTTATTGGGACTAACTTTAACGGTACACAAAACAGAACCAACCCTAAGATTATTAATACTGAGTTGTTTTCTCAAATCGCTGATACTGATTACCGTAAGGATTTGTGGTTACCATTAGCACCGAATACCGTTGATGGATGGTCGAATGACCCTAATTATAATGAGGATGAAAATTCGGATAGATTTTGGGCGGAGTATGATAAAGTTATAGAAACTTACGGAATGACAAGTCGTTTTGAAACGTATCCTCATATGTCGGTTAAGTTCTTAAATGCAAACCCTGGAACCATTGATCCGGATGATGTGCTGTATATGCGTGCTTCTGAAATGTATTTGATCGAGGCTGAGGCCTTAGCTCGATCCGGAGGAAGTGATGCTGAAGCTGCCAAGGTTTTATTTGACCTTGTTTCTGCCAGAGACGAAGCATACGTTCTATCTACTAATACAGGTGATGCCTTAATTGAGGAGATTAAACTACATCGTCGAATTGAATTATGGGGCGAGGGACGCCGTTGGTTAGATATGTTGCGATACGATGAAGAGTTAAATCGTGAGGGAACTATTAAGGATGAAGATGGAAACTTAATTGGAACTGGTGCTGATTCTGGTTTATATGCTGATGGTTACAAACAAGATAAGCCTTCGGTTAATGTTAATTGGATTTATCAGATACCGCAAGGTGAGATAAATGCAAATATTAATATGACTGAAGATGATCAAAATCCATCTGCACCTTTGTAGGTAGGTTTTCTTATAAAGAAATATTTTAATTAAGTGCAACTAGATTTTTCTAGTTGCACTTTTTTTATGGTGTAGTTCGTTATTATTAATAACGTTCAAGGATTGGTGCAAGAGGGGGAACAATCTCTCTACTTACTTGATGTTTTTATAATATAAAGTAAGTAGAGTTTTATTTTTGGTTCTAAACAAATTGTGGTAGCTAGGGTCTAAAGAGAGTTAATTGTTAAAAAATGCAAATTTATTTTAATTAAAAACAACATATTGATTCCTGTCGATTTGGAGGTGAAGATTTAAATATTCTTTTAATTTGTAACTAAAGCAGCTTTCAACGCGCTTAGACTGAAAGAAAAGTGTTGCTCGTCATAAAACAGCATGATGCTAATCATGGTTAAAATATGATGATAGCATACAATTATTGTTACTTTTTATTAATTTAGCGGCATAATTGTAACAAAACAATTAATTGTCCTATTTATTAATTTTAAACCTTTAGTCTATGAAGAAAGTACTTTTAGCACTTTCGTTTATGGTTATAGTTAGTTTGCAAGCTTTAGTAGCTCAAACAACAAATATAACCGGAACTGTGACTGATGCAAGCGATGGTAGTCCCATACCAGGTGTATCAGTATTTGTAAAAGGAACAACTGTAGGTACGGTAACACAACCCGATGGAGTCTACAATTTATCTGTTCCAAATGATGCCGAAATTTTGGTGTTCTCTTTTGTTGGAATGACTTCGCAAGAGATTGCTATTGCAGGTCAGACTAAAATTGATGCTGTAATGAGCAGTGATTCTGAAAACATTGATGAAGTTATCGTAGTAGCCTATGGTACTTCTACAAAAGGATCGTATACAGGTTCTGCTGCTGTTATAGATGCTGAGACAATAGAAAAGCGTCAGGTTTCCAATGTTTCTCAGGCCTTGTCAGGAACTATGGCAGGTGTTCAGGTGCTTAGTAATAATGGACAGCCTGGTGAGGATGCAACCATTCGTATTCGTGGTGTTGGATCTATTAACGCTGGCTCTGATCCTCTTTATGTTGTGGACGGGGTTCCTTTTGATGGTGATTTATCATCAATTAGTTCCTCAGATATTGCATCGATGACTGTATTGAAAGATGCGGCTTCTACTGCATTGTATGGTGCTCGTGGAGCAAATGGTATCATCATGATTACAACTAAGAAAGCCAAATCTGGAAAAGTTGTTATAAATTTTGATGCGAAGTATGGTATGAATTCACGTGCTGTTGAGAATTACGAAGTTTTAACAAGCCCACAGAATTATATTGAGAATAGCTATCAAGCTATTTACAATGCTGGTATTTATAATTTAGGTTATTCCCCGGCTGACGCTAATATTTATGCCAACTCCAAAATCATGACAGGTTCTGAAGGTGGTTCGGGATATCAAATATATACTTTACCTGATGGGGAGTATTTAGTTGGAAACAACGGTAAATTGAATCCTAATGCGACTTTGGGTTATAGTGATGGAGAGTATTATTATACTCCTGATGATTGGGCCGGTGAAACATTTAAAAACAATCCTAGACAAGAATACAATCTGTCTATCTCTGCTGGAACCGACAAGAATTCATACTACCTTTCATTTAATTATTTAGATGATAAAGGTGTGATAGATGGTTCTGGTTTCTCTCGTCTCTCAGGTCGTTTGAGAGGTGATCAGAAAGTAACTGACTGGTTAAAAGTTGGTGCTAATGTAAGTATCAATAATATTCAGAGTGATTATCCTGGAGAACAAGTATCAACAACCTCTAGTGGTAATGCTTTCTTTATCTCTAATTACATTGCTCCTATATATCCGTTGTACGTTCGTGATGCTGAAACGAAAGGTATTTTATTAAATAATGGTCGTAAGATATATGATTATGGTGACGGACAGAGCACTAACATGGACCGTGCGTTTATGTCGATAGCGAATCCAGCTGGTGACTTAACGTATAATAATACTGACATCAAAAGTGACGTAATAAACAGTTCATGGTTTGCTGAAATTTCACCTATTCAAGGTTTAAAAATTAATGCACGTTATGGTTTGAATGTGAATAATGAACGCTATTATGACCTAGGTAATACTTATATGGGGCAAAGTGCTCCTGATGGATCAGCATACCAACAGAATTCTAGGACTTTTGGTTTTAATCAGCAATATGTTGCTAATTATCAATTCGCGATACAGGATCAACATCAGTTTGATATTACAGCTGGTTATGATGGGTATAAGTATGAGTATGAGCTTGTTTACGCAGCTGGAAATAATTTATATAACCCAGAGAGTTATTACGTAGATAATGCAATTGACAACATCAGAGGTGGTGGCTCGAAAGACAGTTATGCAACCGAAGGTATATTTACTCGGATTAACTATTCATTACAAGATAAGTATTTCTTTAATGTTGCGTATCGTCGTGATGCATCATCTCGTTTCCACCCAGATAACCGTTGGGGTAACTTCTTTTCGGCTAGTGGAGCTTGGTTAATCAGTAATGAGTCATTTATGGATGGTTTACCTTGGGTTAATATGTTGAAGCTAAAAGCTTCTTATGGTGAGCAAGGAAACGATGCTATCGGAAACTATTACGCCTACGCTGATCAATGGAAAGTAAGTGGAGCTGAGGGGGTATTTGCTGATGGAACTTTGGATTATAAGGGTAATAAAGACATTACATGGGAGACATCCACTTCGTATAATACGGGTGTTGATTTTGCCGTGCTTAATAATAGTTTGAGTGGTACAGTTGAGTATTTTGGACGAAAATCATCTGATATGCTATATTATGCCCCGGTAACCGGTATCGCTGGATATAATACAATTCCAATGAATATTGGTTCGATGACCAATTCGGGTTTAGAACTAGACCTTGCTTACACAATCATTAAAAGATCTAATATACAGTGGAGTGTGAATGCAAATGCCACTTTCATTAAAAATAAAATAAATAAACTGTCTCCTGAGTTAAATGGTGAGTTAATTGATGGAGCTCGTATTTATGAAGAAGGTGAGTCTATGTATCGTATGTTTTTAGTGGAGTATGCAGGGGTTAATGCTGAAACCGGGGAAGCAGAATATTGGACGACAAATGATGCCGGCGTACGTGAACGTACAGCTGATTATTCGCAGGCAGCTGATCATAAAATTGCGACTGATGACCTGTTGTCAACAGTTTATGGTGGATTTGGCACCTCGGTTAATGCCTATGGTTTTGATGCATCTGTATTGTTTTCATATCAATTAGGAGGTCAGATTTATGATTCGGGTTATGCTCGTTTAATGCATAGTGGAACTCCTGGTAGTGCTGGTCAAAACTGGCATAAGGACATTTACAATGCCTGGACACCAGAAAATCCAAATACGGACGTGCCGCGTATGAATGCAAACGATCGTTATGCAAGTAGTCAATCAACTCGTTTTTTAACAAGTTCAGATTATCTAAGCTTGAATAATATAACCATTGGTTATACACTTCCGTCTAACATTGTATCTCGTTTAAAAGTGCAGAAATTACGTATTTATGTAGCGGCTGAAAATGTAGCACTTTGGTCAAAACGAAAAGGATTAGATCCACGCCAAAGTTTTACTTCTGCAACAACAGCGCGTTATACGCCTATTCGTACTATTTCGGGTGGTATAAACTTGGTGTTTTAAAAACTTAAATAAGTGATATGAAAAAGAAATTATTATATATGTTAGTGGCACCCGCCTTATTGTTTTTTAGTGGGTGTGAGGATAATCTAGATACGATTCCTGAAGGAGATGTTATCACGACCGATCAGAAATTGGAGATCTATGGTCTTGATCCGTCAAAGGCTTCGGCCGGTGTGACAGGTATTTATGCTCAGTTTAGTCAGTATGCTCCTAATGAAGATGCACTTAATCGTGTAAATCATCATGACATTGGATTTCCGTCTTTAATGATGTTCTCTGATGCCAATGGTAATGACATGGTGCAAGAAGATAATGGATATAACTGGACAACCAGTAGCTTAGAGTATTCTGACCGTGTTTATACTTCAAGAGAGTCACAGATTATATGGAATAATCAATACAAAATTATTGCAAATTGTAATAATGTGATTGCAGCGATTGATCCAGCAACAGAGGATCCAACGTCTAAATATTTTTTAAGTCAAGGTTTGGCTACGCGTGCATTCAGTTATTGGATTTTAGCACAATTGTACCAGTTTAATTACGAAGGTAACCAAAGCAAGCCTTGTGTACCTATTGTAACAGATAAAAATGCTACTAGTGTAGCTTTTGAAGGTGCTGGTCGTTCAACAGTCGAAGAGGTTTATGAATTAATTATGACTGACATTAACTCTGCGGTTGATTTATTAACCGATGCTGAGGCTGAGGGTGTTGTGCGTGATGATAAACGTTACGTTAGTTTAGCTGTAGCCTATGGTTTACGTGCTCGTGTGAATTTAACAATGCATAAATATGCTGAAGCTGCTGCTGACGCAACAAGTGCTATTGATAAATCAGATGCATCGCCTGCAAGTATAGATGATGTTAGTAAACCTGCATTTTGGACGGTTGAAGAATCCAACTGGATGTGGGGTATAATGATTGCGGAAACGGATCGTGTTGTGACTAGTCAGATTGTGAATTGGATATCTCACATGGGATCATTTAACTATGGATATGCAAACTTTAATGGTGGACGCCAGATTAGTAAAAAGCTTTATGCTTTAATAGGTAATTCTGACGTACGTAAAGGTTGGTGGTTAGATGAAAATAAATTATCTGACAATTTAACTAAAGAGTTTGCTGAGACGATGGAGGATTATGGTTATGCTGCTTACACCCAAGTGAAGTTTGCTCCTTATTCTAATGTCCTAAAAACAAAGACAAACTCCAATGACCTTCCTTTGATGCGTATCGAAGAGATGTATTTAATTAAGGCTGAGGCGGAAGCCATGAGTGGAGGCGATGGTAAAACAACGCTTGAGACTTTTATTAAAACATACCGTGATCCTGATTATGTTTGTTCTGCTACTGGTTCGGAAGCTGTGCAGGAAGAAGTGTTTAATCAGCGACGCATTGAATTATGGGGTGAAGGTTTAAACTGGTTTGATATCATGCGTCTTAATAAGGGAGTTGACCGTAGAGGAGCTGGTTATCCGAATGCTACTATGGTATTTAATATTCCTGCTGGCGATGATGTTTTGCTATGGCGTTTACCTGAGGCTGAAATTCAAGCAAACCCAGCTTTGAGCGAAAGTGATAATAATCCTTCAGCACCAGATCCGCTGCCGGTTCCTGATGAAGAGTAATTATGTTTTACATTTTAATTTGATTATATGAAATTTAATAAATTATATATAGCTATTCTCTTCGCGATGACTACATTATTTGTAGGATGTAGTGAGTGGGAAGATACGGTTACACCAAGTCCACAAGCCCCAGAAGGCTGTCAAGGGGTGTTTTTTCCAAGCTCAAATCAAGCAGTGTTTGAGTTAGAACCTGCGGATGCTTTAGAGCTTACTCTAACTGTTTCGCGTACTTTATCTGCAGGTAGTGTTGATGTACCTATTATCGTTGAAACTAATAAGGATGACGTATTTGTTGTACCTTCAAGTGTAACGTTTGCTGATGGTGAGACAGAAGTTGATTTTAAGGTAACTTTTCCTCAGGCGGGAGAAGGTATAGCTTATGATCTTAAACTTGCTGTTGAAGGTGATAATTACATTAATCCTTATGGATCTGCTAAACCTTATGTTACTACAATGGTCTCACGTATTAAGTGGGAAGATGTTGCGGAGCCAATGGTATATGTAGATGGCGCTATTGCTGCTTTGTTTGGTGTAGGATCTCTTCCGATGTATGTGGAAGCACAAAAAGCACAATTAGGTGCATCGGTTCGTTATCGCTTTAAAAATGCATATGATGTTGCAACTGGACAAGATGCTGATGGCATCTATGACGGATATCCTTATAATGATCCTGGTGATTTTGATGAGACAAAGGATTATTATACAACTATTGAAATTTCAGATCCTTCAGGTACATCTGGAGATGTAGTAATGAGCGGACATGAAATTGGTGTTGACTGGGGATATGGAATAAAGTCGATAGGATCTGTTGATGGTGAAGTTGGTCAGATAAAAGATGGTATAATTACTTTTGGTTCTGGTGCACTCTATTTAAGTTTACCTGATTATAATGCTGGAACCAAGTATCCTTCGTCTACTCCTACGACGATATATACAACTAAAGAGGCATTTATTGCAGCTAACCTGAAGATTGAGGACTTCAACGATGTGGAGTACACGACTATTGTGGGTGAAGTAAGTGAATTTGCTTCAATGGCATTAAATGATAGTTGGGAGCAAACAATTGCTAAGGCAGTTGATGCAGATCCAGAAAATGACGAAAGTGATTATAAAGATCTGTATTATCTTGCTGATTTATATGCTGAAGGTAAAGGTTTGGCATTTTATTATAAAAATGATGCTATCCTGATTCCTGAGATGCAACCATTGGGAATTAATGTTTTTGGTGAGCCTGTTTATATATCACAAAGTAGAGACATTAAATCATCGGTTATTGTTGGGGATAATGGTGTAACGGAATATACTTTAGGAGTTGTTTTCCATTACGAGGATGGAACCATCGTTGGTGAGTTTGCTGAGAAGCAATATTACGCTAAAGTTGAGCCTTCTTATGACATCAGTGCTTTTATTGGAGATTTTGTAATGACTGGACCGAGCGCTCTTACCGGAAGAGATGATGCTAATGTACCTGTTGTAATTGCTGAAGGTACGGAAGACAATAGTCTTGTAATTACTGGGCTGCAATATGCTGAAGAGGTTTTGGCTACTTTCGATCCTGCTACTAGTACTATGTCAATTGCACCGCAAGTGCTTGCTGATTTTGGAGATTACGATGTTGATTTGCAAACTATTAATAATGATGGTGATGTTAGTACAACTGCCGTTTTAGCATTTAAGTCTAGTATACAGGGTAAATTATCTACTGCTCCTACGAGTGAAGCTTTCGGGTATTTATTAAATTCAAATTTAGCTGGTGGTTTTATAAGTGGTTATTATAACTTATTGTTCACGCCAGTTGCTAGTTCTTCTGCAAGTGTTAAATCAACAAGTTCTGAACATTTACAAGTTTCATCTCCGATCTCATCCATAGAGAGAACAGTGAAACCTAAGCATAATTTTAAGATTCAAGGAAAACTATCTCCTAAAACGATAAGATAAAATGTTTCAGGAAACGTAACTTTCTAATTTAAATAGAATTTAATTGAGAGAGGGTGTTATTTGCTAACACCCTCTTTCTTTTATGTGGAGCTTTAGTATTTGTACCTTTATTCAGTTGTTGCCTATAGAAAATTGCCCCTGCTCTGGCAATGATATTCCCTGATCTTGCTAAAGGGAAAAACCTAATAGTTGGTGGTTTTTTCTAGATAAAATAAACTTCGGTCTGTTTTTGATTTATACAGGTTCTAATCATCCAAACTATTAGTAATAAGTAATTTTTGATCGAATAATAGATGTATAAAGCGAGTCATTGTTAATGCTGTTTTTGATCTTAATTTTAAATTAAAAGGGCACTGTGTGACGCGTAACCTTAACGAAATTTTAAGTATTAACTGTAGCGAATGTATTAGTCAAGTTATTGTTAATGAATACTATTTTTTTACCTTTACACCGCTCTAGTTATAAAAAAAACACATATAATATGAAGGCACTAAACCTATTGTTTATTTTAGTTATTCTTGTAAGTTGTCAGACAGTAAAAAAAACTACTGACGAAAATAAGCTAGATGAGGTAATAAAGGCGCATTTTAATGGGGATGTTACAACAGTTGTTAATACTTCCGAAACATTTTTTATTATCAAACAGACCAATAAAACGTCGGAAGAATTACCTGTTAATGCGCTAAATTATAGTATATATGATGTCCAAAAAGGGACTATTGTTTATACCGAACGAAAATATAATGCCAGTGTTAAATGGTATAATGATTTGTACGTTGTAATAGAATCTCGCCCAGGCGTTAAATCATTAGATGAGGATATTGATAATGCAATGAAACATTATTATATCAATGTGAAGACTTTAGAGAAATTAACACAAAAACCCAATTAATAATTAAACCTACATGAGAAAGATTTACTCAGCTTTAATTTTCCTATTAATTATCGGATTAGGGATGTTTTTTATGCGTTCAGAGGATAAAGCACTCACCAAGAATACGCTTAAGACTTCCGAATTATTAATCCAGGAACAGATCGATGCTAAAATTGAGCGTCGCAAAAATGGATATGCAAAACAAGACAAACCAGATAAGTTCCTGGAGCATATTTATAAACTTAAAACAGGGGGAGACCCAAATGTTGAATACAAGTTTAATAATGCCCTAAGTGAATTAAAAAGAGCAAAGTTGAAGTCGGCGCAACTAAAAGCTTCAAAAGTTCTTGATTGGAAGCAACGTGGGCCAGGTAACGTTGGTGGTCGTACACGTGGACTGGTTATTGACCCCGATGATGCCAGTGCCAACACTTGGTTTACAGGGCCAGTTGGTGGAGGTGTTTGGAAAACAACAGATGGAGGTCAGAGTTGGTTGTGTTTAACTATGGATTGGCCAAATCTATCTGTGGCTTCATTGGTTATGGCTGAATCAAACCATGATGTATTATATGCGGGAACAGGAGAAGGATTTGGTAACGTTGATGCGATTAAAGGAAATGGTATTTTTAAGTCAATAGATCGTGGAGATTCATGGGTACATTTGACTTCTACTATTGACAATTCAGATTTCTCTTATGTGAGTCGTTTAGTTATTGATCCTGTTGATGAAAATATTGTTGTAGCAGCTACAAATACTGGTATTCAAAGAAGTACCGATGGTGGACTAAATTGGCAATACGTTTATAGTGCTGAAGAAAAGGTTCAGGACTTAAGAGCTAAGCCTGGGGATTTTAATACTTTGTTTGCTACAGATAACAATATTGGTATACTTACTTCTATTGATGCGGGAAAATCATGGAAACTTTCTAAAGAAATTAAAAGAGGTAGGATTGAATTGGCAACTTCCACTATTAATCCAGATTATGTTTACGGTTTAACAAGTTCATCTGAACTATTTGTTTCCGTTGATGGTGGAGATAATTGGGAAGAGACAACAGTAGCTGAGAAAGTTGAATTTTTAAGTGGTCAAGGTTGGTATAATAATACTTTGGCTGTTAGTCCCGATGACGAAACTAAAATTTATGTTGGGGGGCTTGAGCTTCATAGTGTAACACTTGGTGACGAAGAAAATACGACCGGAACTAGTGTGTTTGATGTCCAATTAGAAAATACTTCCTTCTTATCATGGAGTGATATCGGTGGAGAGTATGTAGCTGGTGGTATCAAAATGGAATCTGATAATAATACATTATACACAGATGTAGAAATTACTTTTGGATCAGGTATCTCGCAAAAGGCACATCGATTCATAACAACTTCAACAGCTTCTATTCCTGCATTAGCTGATATGGTATATCAGGACTATGTTGATGTTCCTTTTAAAGTTATTGATAAAGCAAGTGGCGAGCAGTTAATGGTTTCGTTCCGCGATGATGTTGAAGATAATGTTTTTGAACCAGGAGTAGATACAAAAGAACAAATTTATATTCATGCAGTTGCTTATGATGCTTCAAATGCATCATCTGATATTGCGATGAGTGAAGGAGCTGGTTATAATCGATTCCTAGTGTTGAATCCAGTTGTTTCTGATACTTACACTTGGGATGGGGCTAACTTGCCAACAGCGAGCATTACGCTAGATACGTATGCTTTAAAAAGGAGAGCTATCACATCAAACAAATTAAGCGTTTGGTACCCAAGATCATCAAGTCGTTATTCGCATGCTGATCATCACAATATTGGTATCACTAAAAGTGTTGGCAATCCTTTCCGAATTGTTAATTGTAATGATGGAGGTGTTTTTATTTCTGATGATGGTGGAGTGACTTGGGAAGAAAGAACTACAGGATATGTTACGTCACAGCTCTATGGAGTTTCAAAACACCCTGGCAAAAATATCTACATTGGAGGTATGCAAGATAATGGTACGTGGATATCGCCTGAGGATCCTGATGAAGCAAGTGTTTGGGATAATGCATGGGGTGGTGATGGATTTGAAACCGCTTGGAATGCAAGTGATCCGGACAAATTGGCCATGTCTATTTATAATAATGAAATTAAAATTACATATAACGGTGGTCAGTCATGGATAACTGCTGATATTGGTGATGTAGGTAATGATGCTCCTTTTGTTACAAGAATAGCAAACGAAATATCGAATCCTGAATTGATGTTTGTTGGTGGAGCATCTGGTGTTTGGCGTTCGCCAGATTTTGGAGAGAATTGGAGTTTGGTTACAATGCCTAGTGGTACATGGAATTATGGTAGTGATTTGCCTCATGTAGCTATTAGTCCGGTTAATAGTAGATATGTGTGGGCTGGTAATGCCATTTCAGGAAGTAATGCATTGGCTTATTCAACTGATGAAGGGCTTAGCTTTTCCGTTATGGGAAAACCAACAGGTGTAGGTGCGTATATTGCTGATTTGATAGCTCACCCTACCAACGAGAATGGTATTTATGTGTTATTTTCGCAAAATGGTCATCCAAAAATTATTTATACCGAAGATAAAGGTGAGAATTGGACCGATTTATCACAGTTTAGTGGTGGTACAAGTACTAACGGATTTCCGAATGTAGCGGTTTATTCATTGGTTGTTATGCCGCATGATACTGATATTCTTTGGGCTGGAACTGAGATTGGAATATTTGAATCGACTGATGGAGGTCAAAGTTGGCATTTTGCTGATAATGGATTTCCTGCTGTATGTATTTGGGATATGAAAATTGTTGGACAACAAGTGGTTGTTGCAACGCATGGTTTGGGTGTCTGGACACTTGATGTTCCGGAAATACCAGCGCTACTTAAAAAGCCATATATTAAAGCAGGTAAGAATCCAGAAGGAAAGATTGCTGTTAATTTTGAACTTGAAACAGAATATGATCTTGTTGAATTATACTTCAATGGTGAGCTTGCTAAAACTTATGAAAATACTACTGTAGGCAGTTTTAGTGATGCAGTTGAATTTTCGTCTACAAGTCAAACAATAAGCATTGAGGCAAAAGGTAAGTTTGAAACGCAAAGCGCCATCTCTAATGTTATTACGATGGATAATTATGTGGTATATGCGCCTGTTCAAAAGTATGTAAATCCGTTTACAACAAAGCAAGATGATTTTACAGGCACAGGATATACTATCTCAAATGAGTTATTTGATGATTGGGCGATTCATACGTCGCATCCTTATGATGTGGATCAAAATCTGGTATATCAATTGAATTACCCTATTGAAGTGATGGCAGATGCAGGTGCAGCTGTTTTATCATATCGCGATATAACACTCGTTGAAATGGGCTTAGCTAATTCAAGTTTTGGAGATAAAGAATTCTGGGACTATGTAGTGGTTGAAGGTACAACTGATGGTATTACCTGGAAGCCATTAGCCGATGGATATGATTCAGGTGCTTTTGACGAGTGGAAAGAGTTTGCTGGATCGAATATAAATGCTAAACCAAATTCTACCGATTTATTTAAACAGCATTCAATTAACCTACATGATTCTTTTAATGCAGGTGATTTAATCTTAATTCGTTTCAGAATATACTCCGATGAGGCTACAACGGGATATGGATGGGTTATTGATGATTTAGTTATTCAGGAATCGTCAACTGAGACTCAAAACCTCATACTAAGAGGTGGAAAAAATCCTCAAGGAGTTGTTGCCATAGAAATGCAATTGAAACAAGCTTATGATGTAGTTGAATTGTATGTTGATGGTGTATTATTTGAAACATATAATACTGTTGCTGCTGGGACGGTTATTGAAGAACTAGAAGAAGCTCCTACGAAAGATAAATTTGATGTATCTGCAAAAGGATACGTAAATGGTCAAATGCTTGTGTCAGATTACATTGAAGTTGATAATTTCGAGGTGGGTGAGGCTGTTGAAATGTACCTAAATTCATTTGAAGAAAATCAATCTGACTTTATAGGTAGCTTTGAAATTAACAACTTATTATTTACTAATTATGCCATTCATTCAACACATCAATATGTTGAAAATACTGATGATACGTATACTTTAAGTACTCCGATAATTATTTCAGATGATGTTGATGTTGCCAAGTTGATATACAAGGACATTGCTTTTGTGGACGCGGGTGAATCTGGATCGACCTATGGAGACGCTGGTTTCTTGGATTATGTTATAGTTGAAGGATCTAAGGACGGTGTTAATTGGTTACCTCTTGCAGATGGTTATGATGTAGATTACTCTACTAAGTGGACAGATTTTACTGATGGAGATATCTCTAAGGTGCCAAATTCGTCAGATTTATTTGTTAGCCATTCAATAAGTTTACACGATACATTTGCTGCTGGAGATGTTATTCTTGTGCGATTCAGATTGTACTCAGATGATGCATCAGTAGGATACGGTTGGGTAATTGATAATCTGCGTATTCAGGATGATGGAACTGGTATTTTTACTACAAAGAAACCAGAAGGCACGATTGATGTTTCACCAAATCCGGCTAAGGATTATCTTAACCTTAAATTAGATACTACTAAAGATGGAGAGGTAACAGTTTCGATCTATGACATGTCTGGAGCTAAGGAGTTGGAATTGAATCTCTTTAAGGATGTGCAGAAGTGGAGTCAAAGAATCGATGTGCAGAGGTTGAAGCAAGGAATGAAATTGATTACTATTGAAGTGGATGGAGATGTCTTCTCTCAGAAATTTGTGAAGGAGTAATAAGATATTTATATTTTACTTGAAAGGCCTGCTATTAGCGGGCCTTTTTCGTTTTTGCTTGTCTAAGTCCGTGAGTGATTCATACCCAGTTTGGATTATTCACTCTTATTTATATTGAACTATTTTACTGTTAGCAAGGTGTTAATTAGTATAGGGTTAGTGCTAAAATTATTTAGATATTAATAGTTAATAAAAGATAAAATCATCTTTTATTATTGCATAGTGTTGGATTTTGATTTATATTTGTTGAACAATTTCAGAAAAAGAATTAACGATCTGAAAATGTTAGAAGTATAATTTTAGAGTGCAACAGCAAAAAAAATAGACACTATGACCGCTATAACGTTTGATCAAAAATTGTTGAGTTTACAAGATAAACTATTGTATTTCGCCCTAAGTCTGACGGCTAATGATAGTGATGCAAGAGATTTACTTCAAGAAACGACATTGAAAGCATTAACTTATCGTGATCAGTTTGTGAATAATACCAACTTCAAAGCTTGGGTATTCACAATCATGAAGAATACCTTTATAAATAACTATCGACGCGATCAGAAAACCCGAAATACCTTTGACAGTACCGAAGATGCAATTCGCGTAGCTTACAAGCATAATTATGCATCAGAAACGCCTGAGAATGCTTATGCTGTCATGGAAATGTCATCAAAGGTTGAAAAATTAGATGATGATTTTAGGGTACCTTTTAAAATGCATACTCAAGGTTTTAAATACAAGGAAATAGCCGATAAGTTGGATCTGCCTATTGGAACTGTAAAGAGTCGCATTTTCTTTACGCGAAAGAAACTTCAGGAGATGTTAAAAGACAAATAGATATAAGGTAAAGAATTGTTTTAGAAACCGATGTTAATTTTTATTATCATCGGTTTTTTTGTTTAACTTACTTCATACATAAAATAATCAATTGATGTTTAAAAGAGCGTTTATTACGGGAGGAGCCAAACGTATTGGAAAAGGTATAGTTGAGTTTCTGGCATCAGAGGGGTGGAGTGTAGTGATACATGTTAATAAGAGTGTAGATGCAGCCAAAGAGTTGGTGGCTGAATTGAACCTAAGGTTTCCAAATCAAGAATTCAATATGGTTAGTTGTGATTTGGTGAATTGGAAAGAGTCTGCTGATTTTTTTGAAGATATTATAAATAGTTTTGGACCTGTTGATTTGTTAATTAACAATGCCAGCAGATATGATTCTGGGGCTATTTCAGAGGCGACTACTATTCACCTGGAAGAAATGCAGGCGATACATTATTTCTCACCATATATGATGGGAAAGGTATTTAAAAATAGAATGAAACAAGGTCAAATTATAAATATCCTGGATGCCTCCATATGCTCCAATGCAACATCGTATAGTGCCTACCTGCTGGCTAAGAAAAATATGGGAGATTTTACAAAAATGGCAGCACTTCAGTGGGCACCTAACTTTCGCGTAAATGCTATTGCACCCGGACCAGTGCTTCCTGCCAACAGTCCGGATAGTTCAACGTTTGAATCGGCGGTTCAAGCTACTCCTCTACAGAGGGAAGTTAGTTTGGAGGACCTTTGTACGGCTTTAACATATTTAATTAATGCAAATAGCGTTACTGGGCAGATACTCTTTGTTGATTCTGGCCAACATTTGCTTTAAGACTGGTTTGTATTTACTTGAGAATTTCATAAATCTAAGCTTATGGGAACTTTAAAAATCAAGAATCTATTACTTCGCACCTGTGTTGGCTTTAATCCTCACGAAATTGGAAAGCGTCAGGATTTAATCATTAATATTACTATCAAATACGATTCGGATAAAGAAGAAAAAAGTGATAAGCCCGAAGACGCCTTGGATTACCGAACAATCACAAAGGAGATTATTGAGAAGGTTGAGAAAAGTAAATTTAATCTTATTGAAGCATTGGCACGCCTTGTTTTGGACACAATAATGACCTATGAGCGTGTGTCATATTCAGAAGTGGAAATTGATAAAATGCATGCTTTACGATTCTCTGAGAGTGTTTCTATTACTTTAAGTGCCCAACGTTAGTGATAAATTATGAATAGTGTAGTAATTGGTATTGGTTCAAATATAAATGCAGCTAAGAATATCGACTTAGCGCTAAGTGATCTGACTAAGTTAGGACAGATAATGAAGCGGAGTCAGTTTATTCAAACAGAGCCTATCGGTATTACTAATCAAGCTGTATTCACCAATGGAGCTGTATTGATTCGTACAGAATTAAACCAGGGTGATTTAAACAAACAATTAAAAAGCATCGAGGATCGCCTTGGAAGGGATCGAACTCGTCCTAAATATGGGCCACGAGAGATTGATCTGGATATAATTGTTTTTAATAATGTAATTGTTGATGATGATTACCATCAAAGACGCTTTTTGAAGAAGGTGGTGGATGAAGTATGGCTCTAATCAAGTTTGTAAAATAAGCAGAGCCGGCTCGCCAGAACCAGCTCTACACCTTTATCACCATTATTAACCTAACCATTGCTAGGCAATGTCTTTATATCTTGAAACCCCGGCTTATATTTAAAGTAAACCAAAGTAGATTATCCTTGTGTAAGGTTTCCTCTATTGTGTATTGATAATTAATAGAGGTTGACAAAGATACCTTCTTGATTTTAAAATTAGCTGACAATTGTTGTAAGAAGAAGCCCCATCCTGGTATAATGTTAGGGTTGATTGCTCCACGATTATTGCTAATCACTGACTTAGCGCCTAAGTTTAAACTTTTGAAAGATTTGTTAAACTTTATTAAAAACTCATGAATACCAGCATCTCTTAGAATATCTCTTCCTGAACCAAAGGTTTGATAATAATAAAAGTCATATCCCGCCGTCATAGTTAATGATTCGTTAGCATTTAAAGTTATCGGTTTATGTATACCCGCATTGTACTTCATGCCATTGTAGAAGTCAGGTTCTACAGCTGGGTTTTGCGTGTTGGGATTAGCCCAATAGTCCAGATAGCCATGTAAATTCATTTTCCAATTGCCCTTGTTTGTAAAGATGTCGGAGCTTTGGTTCACAATTATATTCCACTCATCGTTAAACGAAGTCTGGCGATCGTAAGGTAGGCTAAACCATGCAAGAATATCCGTGCCTGTACTTAAACTATATGTAGCACTCGGTTGAAAACAAGGGAGGTTGCTACTTAATGTACGACCATGTGCAATGTAGTTTGATGCCGTACCCATATCAATGGTAAAGCTTTGTTGTGCTTTTAGCTGAGCTGCTGTTATTGCTAACACTGCAAGCAAAACGATTCTTCGTGTCATAGTTTTATCGAAATTTTAGGCTGCAAATGTAAGTGCGAACCATAAGGCAAACAATGACTTAATACGGCCTAAAAACATGATAAAAATCTGCCATCAAAACATTGATGAGAACACTGATTTTGATAAAATACATTGTAAGTATTCAATTCTTTTTTATAAGCACTGCAAGTATATTAAGGCATGCTTCCATTTCGTAAAATCTTTATTACTTTTAAACCACAATGCCATTCAACGTCTAAGCCAGATCAAATGATTAATTGTTTAAAAAGATGCTTTCTGATAACGAGTTTTGTCTTTTGTTTGTCGATCATATCAATTAGTGCACAAACCGAGGAATCTAAAGTCTTGTTAGAGCAATTAAAAAATGCTTCAGCCAAAGAGCAGGTTGATATTTATAATCAACTATCGAGAGCTCACCTTTACACCGACCCACAACGTGCTATAAATTATGCTCAGAAAGCTTTGCATATGGCGATGCAACAAAACGATAAGCGAGCCGAGGCAGAGGCCTATAATAACTTAGGGATGGGTTATTATTTTGTCAATGATTATGAACAACTTCTGCAATCGTATCGTAAGTCGCTTAGTACCTACCGAAATATCGGTGATATCAGAAGTATGTCAATGTTGTCATCTACTTATTTTCGATTGAAGCAGTCAGATAAAGCATTGAAGAGTTACAAGCGCTCCCTTAATCTCTATATTAAAGAAAAGGATTGGGATAATATTTCGGAAACGTATAAAAAAATGGCAGATGTGTATAAAAACATATCTGATTTTCCGATGGCTTTGAATTATTATAAAAAGGCATTGGCCATAGTTGAGCAAGATGAGTCAGACGATGCCCGAAATGAAATGGTTTTGTTACTTGGTAACATTGGTGAAATATGTTTTTTTCAAGAAGAGTACGATACTGCTTTGGTTTATTTTCATCGCATGAAAACTATATTGGAAGAAGTAGGTGATCATCGGAATAAAGCTATACTTCTTAGTAATATGGCCAATTCGTATTTCTTCAAGGGAGATTTGGATGAATCTTTTAAAAATTACCGGGAAGCTCTTGAAATTCAGATAAAACAAAATGACCATTGGGAGGCCGCTATGAGTTTGCTTAATATTGGTCTTATTTATTCAAAGCGAAAAGAATTCAACTTAGCAATAAATAGCCATAAAAAAAGTATTGCATTAGCTCAGAGTATAACCGAAGCCAATGATCTTTTGCGTGATAATTATTTGGCATTATCTGAAATATATGATGCTTTAGGTGATTTTAAACGTGCTTATGATTATCGAATCTTGTATTCTACTTTATCTGAGTCTATGATGATGGAAGAGAATATTACACAATTCGTAGATGTGTTGGCTTTACAAGAATTAGAAGAAAAGAAACGAGAGAATGAAATATTGCAGGCAAAGAATAAGAATTACTTACTGGAGCTCGAAAAAGAGAATCTTGGACGCTGGCGCTTATCTTTTGGTTTTACTATTCTAATTATTTCCATATTAGTATTCGTTATTTACTACCGCTATTATTTAAAGCGAGAGGAAATAAAAAACCTGGAAGAACGTATAGCAGATGCGCTTAAAAAACAAGAAGAACAGCAGCAGATAATTATGCATCAATCAAGTTTGACCTCACTTGGTGAGTTAGCTGCCGGTATAGCACATGAAATCAATCAACCGGTTCAAAATATATCCTTATCAGCAGAGAGTATTAAGTATGAGCTAGCCGAGAGTGATTTTAATAAAGACTTTCTAAACCAATCGGTAGCTGAGATTTTTGAAGATATTGTTAGAGTAAGACAAATTGTAGACCACATCCGAATTTTCAGTAGTGGACAAAAGGATGAAGTTGAAGAAGATTTTTGTGTGACCGATTGTGTTAAGAGTGCGGTGTCAATGATAGGCAACCAGTATGCTAATCACCATATTAAACTTGAATTAAAGTTGGCTGAAACTTTGCCAATGGTGCTTGGTAATCCGCATAAACTGGAACAAGTAATCCATAATTTACTTTCAAATGCAAAGGATGCTGTTGAAGAGCGACATCAGAATGATTCGGATTGGCAAATGGAAGTGGGCATTCAAACTCGATTTGAGGGCGAATCAGTTTATCTCGAAATAATTGATAATGGAATTGGGATTGCAGCAAAGCGGCAAACCGATATATTTTTACCATTTGTTACTAGTAAACAACTGGGTAAGGGCACGGGCTTAGGTTTATCCATTTCTTATAGTCTGGTGAAGGAGATGGATGGGCGCATTGAAATAGAAAGTAAGCCAAATGAGGGGACAAAAATGAGTGTTGTTTTGCCTGTATCAAAGCATGAACGATAAAAAGACTAAACTATAATGAACGAATTAAAAGTGTTGATTCTGGATGATGAATCAAGAATCACCGAAAAACTAAAATACCACCTGGAGAAACGTAAGTTTAAGGTTTTTACGGCTAATACACCTGCCGAAGGATTTAAAACCCTTGAGGCAGAACGACCGGGCGTATTGATATTAGATGTGATGTTGCCGGGGATGAATGGATTGGATATTCTTACAAAAGTAAAAGGTGAATATCCCAATCTTGAAATAATCATGATTAGTGGTTATGGTGATATGGACATGGTGATTCAGGCCATGCGTCAAGGCGCATCTGATTTTATTCGTAAGCCTTTTCAGATTATGGACATTCAGTTGGCCATTGAGCGTACCGAGAAATTTTTACAATTGCAATCAAAATTGGAAGCGGCTGAAGATAGAGGAGTATTGGTATCGAAGCAGTTGGAGAATTTGATTGAGAAGGATTTTGTAGGTGTTAGTCCTCAGATTAAGCAAGTGCTAAAGATGGCATTAAAAGCCGCGGAAGACGGCGATGTGAATGTGTTGGTAACGGGCGAAAATGGAACTGGTAAAGAAATTATCTCGCGAATCATTCACTACGGAAGTCCTCGCCAGAAACAAGTCTTTGCACCGGTTAATAGTTCAGCTATTCCATCTGCTTTGTTAGAAAGTGAGTTTTTTGGACACGTAAAAGGTGCCTTTACTGATGCGCGTGAGGAAAAGAAAGGCTACTTTGAATTGGCTAATAAGGGAACCTTATTCTTGGATGAGATTGCTGATATGCCATTTGCGCTTCAGGCAAAGTTGTTACGCGCCATCGAAGAGAATAAAATAAAACGCGTAGGTAGCAATGTTGAGATTCCTGTTGATGTGCGTATTATTTCAGCTACCAATAAAAACATTGAGCAGCTCATCGATGATAATGAATTTCGAATTGACTTGTTCCACCGAATCAACACCATCGAAATAAACATACCACCTTTGCGCGAGCGTAAGGAAGATATACTACCTCTTTTAAATCACTTTGTAGCCAATTTTGCAAAGAAGAAAGGGAAAGAGAAATTGGGTGTTTCGCCTGACTTGGTAAAGAAACTGGAAGCCTACCATTTTCCGGGTAATGTGCGCGAATTGCGTAACATGGTTGAGCGTGCTATGATACTATCAGATAATGATACGCTTGAGCCGGATGACTTTTTGTTGAAAGGTGAGAATACGCAGAAGGCAAGTGCCAGTCCAGTGGTAAATGCTGGTTTCAATATCGATGATAATGAACGCCAATTGATTGAACAGGCTCTGAAACAATCTGACCTTAATCAAACGAAGGCAGCAGCTTTGCTAGGCATTAGTCGCGATGCCATGAAGCGAAAAATTAAAAAGTTTGGGATAGAGATCGTGAAGGATATTGGGTAAGGGTGGGGCTAAGTGAAGTTTGGAGAAATTAATTAATCCTGTCATATTATAGAGAATGAAGATATTTAAAATAGTAATCTGGATAGTTAGTTTTACGCTTTTGATCTTGATAACTCAAATTGGTGGTATTGCTTTAATAATTAGTAGTTTGATTAATAAATATTGGAATAGGAGATTCATTCTTAAATCTATCCTCTTATTTTCAACTGTTTATTTATTATTAACTTACCTGTTGGTGCCAATTCTGGCACCATTATTTGGTCGCGAACGTATTAGGCATTCTGATAAAATCCGGCCAGGAATGTATTTGACAGTTTTATTGAATAGGAATTATGTGGTTCCAGAAATAAATGAAATATTAAATGATGCTGAAAATCAACTAAAAGGAACTGAAATTTGCATCAACTATCTAGATGCTAATTTTCCTTTTATCAATAAGTTTCCATTACCTCCACATCTAAGTCATAACGATGGAAAGAAAATTGATTTTGCACTTGTGTATCAGGATGAAGAAGGTAAGATATCTTGTAAGACTAAGTCGGTAAGTGGTTATGGTGTATTCGAGGAACCGAGAAAATCTGAACCAAATCAAATTAGGAAATGCTTAAATAACGGTTACTATCAATATAGTTTTCCAAAATATTTCACTCTTGGAGAAATTAATAAAGATCTTAACTTTTCTGAAAAAGGTACGGCCTTATTAATAAAAGCCTTATTAAAGAGTAAACCGGCAAGTAAAATCTTTATAGAACCACATTTGAAATATAGGCTTGGATTGAAAGATAATAGGATAAGATATCATGGATGTAAATCAGTTAGGCATGATGATCACATACATGTTCAGGTAAAATAAATAATTATCCCTTATTCTGCTATAATGCTTTTTTAAAGTTTATCGTTGTTTATACTAATATGACTCATAAAGTTGTTGATTAAGAGTTTTTATTTTTATTGACAATACAGCGTAAAAAAAACCTCATCTAAGCACCGTTGTGCCCGATGAGGTCAATAACCAATGGAATGTATATAAAAAACAACTAAAGAGGCTAACCTTTAGCTATGCTAATTCAGTAACTAATTCGTTCATGGCCTTGATAAGTGTTTGTTGGCTCACATTGCTGGGAGCCAGATTAACAGGGCCATTGATGCAACCTCCTTCGCAGGCCATTACTTCAATGAACGAAGCTTTAGGTGCTTTGCGCGGATACGTTTTTAAAAGCTTAATCGATTTTTTTGTCAGGCCATCAATCTGTTGCGTTGCCAGGTTATTATCCTTAGCCAATACTGATTGTATGGCACGTGTTACGCCACCTGAAGCTGCATAACCTCTGCTTTCGGCATTAACACTATTTGATACGCATGATTTGTCGTCCATGTTAAGTACATCAATCTTTAGTGCTCCCCAAATGGCACCAAGCTCTTCGGTGGTTAAAACGTAATCAATATTTTTACTTTCAAATGCTTCGCGTCTTTTTGCAAGGCATGGGCCAATAAATACGACTTTATGATCAGGAAATCTTTCCTTAATCATTCGGGTTGTATATACCATGGGTGATGGGGTGTGGCTCACATAGCTTTGTATTTCAGGAATGTGTTTTCTTGTTAATGCCACGTATGAGGGGCAACAAGACGTTGTCATAAATGGTGCCCCCTCCGAAAGTCGTTCTTGCAATTCTTCCGTTTCGTTTTGAGTAGTTAGTTTGGCACCTTCGGCTACTTCAATTACTTCACTAAAACCAACGGCTTTAATAGCTTTTAATATTTGCGATGAATTGGCTTTAAATTGACTCAATACCGCTGGTGCAACCATGGCAATGGTTTTTTCTTCTTTGTGTTTGATGTTGTAGAAGAGGTTGAGGATTTGTGATTTCTCTGAAATAGCTCCAAAGGGGCAAGCCATCATGCATTTACCACAGTGAATGCATTTGTCAAAGTCAATAATTTCAATGCCTTCCGCATTTTTACGTATGGCTTTTACCGGACACGATTCTTCGCAAGGTACAGGTAAATAGGCAATGGCATGAAAAGGACACGCCTTCTGGCACAAACCACAGTTGACACATTTCTGATGGTCAATATTGGCTTTGCCATTTATAACGGTAATGGCATCTTTGGGGCAATTTACCTGACAAGGTCGACCTTCGCAACCTTGACACAGATTACTAACCGTGTAGTTTACTTGAACGCATGAGCTACATGCCTCATCAACCACGGTTAAAAAGTCGCCTGTGAGGCTATGTCCTTCAATGGCTTTTTGTGCATACTCTTTAAGAGGTGTTAATTCATCTTCTTCATCTGAAATGTTAAAACCAAGCATCGCCATTATTTTGTATTTAATCACAGCTCTGTCTTTATGTACACAGCAACGAATGGGTGAGTTGGTGCGAGGGCGCATTTCAAGAGGAATACGATCTATTTTCTCAAATAATTCATCATCATTGAGCAACTTAATGAGTCGAACGAGTAGTTCTCGTTTGGTAATTACAGCGTTGTTATAATAGGTCATTAATGAATGGTGCTAAGTAGGTGGTTTATGATTTTTTGTATGCTTGCTTTTGGCATTGTTTCGCCATTGATAAGCACACAAGGGTGCGCTTTCTCAGCATTATCTTCGCAATTGCCCAGACAAGGAATACCTTCGATGCTAACACGCTCTTTTAGTTCGACAGGTAGTTTTTCATTGAGTAAATGAATTTCGGCACCTCCCATTATGTAACACATGGTGCCACAACATATCTGGACTTTATAAGTTTGTTTATCTGTCATTGCTGATGCTATAAAAATTCAATTTCAATTTTCTTTAAAAACTTTTCCTCCAGTATGGAAGCAATCTTTTTTATCACGTTACGTCTTATTTCCAATTCAACTGGTAGGTTGGGATCCTGATGGGCATTATTGATCTGTGTACCTGCCAATATTAGTATGGAGTCACTGCCTAAGAGTAGTTTTACCATTTTTTCGGCTGGGCCATTGCCTTTTACCACATTGTGTTTGATTTTTTCCAGAATTGACGACACCTTACCCAAGGTTAAAATGCCTTCGGTCATCAGATCGATACCTTCCATACAAGCAACAGGTGGCAATCCTGGTTCGTAATTGTCCAGCTCTACGGAAATATCTCGCTTTAACTCGCGCGAAATAATTTTTGATGTTGTCCCACCGCAAACAATCGTTTTGCCTTCGAAGCTGGCTATGCGTTCGGCCAATACAGCATCATAATTTTTATAGTAAGGCGGACCAGATGCCAGTAGTAATTTGCGGGGCTCGCGGCAATAAATAACCTGACAAGTGGCGTCATCCTTAAGTTCATTGGCATCATTAGCCTGGGCACGTTGCATTATTTTTCGCGCCAATCGATGGGCTGATATCTTGGTTTGCTGGCTGATTGTTTGTTGTATAAAATGGCGTAAGCCATCTTCGCCCCAGCCAAAGGGCGCGCGTTTGCTTCCCATTCCCGATTGGGTTATACCATCAGATACCATGATGATGCGATCTTCTTTATTGAGCTTTATGTTCGAATAAAAAACTTTTGCCGGGCGACTATCGGGACGAGTTATGGTTTTTACTGTTTTATTAATTTGTATGAATTGCCCTTTTCGGTGTAGTAAAACCGATGGATTATCATACTCAACGATGCTTGCATCACCAAAACAATTGACATCAACAATTGAAAACGTTGAATAACTTATTTGACGCTTTGAGTCAATGGGCAAGGTCTTCATGATAAAATCAGAAGTGCGTTCGGGTGGATTGTTTTTTGCTGTGAACTGCAAAGCCATGCTTGTGGTCATGGTTGCGAGTATGTTGGCTTTTACACCCGATCCTAAACCATCGGACAAAACCGTGATTAATCGATCTTCCTCTTTAAGCTTACGCGATTCGCATGAGTCGCCACACACATTCTGCAAAGCCTTGCTTTCCTGACTAAATTCCGCTTCTATGTAAAAGTGCCTATTGTGCATCTTCCAGTTTTTGAGCGTCTAAAATAGAATTAAGCAAAGAGTCGGTAAACGAGGCATTCTCACCTAGTAAGAAAGCAATCTTTTGAACCGTTTCCATATTCTTCTTAATCACTTCCCGTGTGCGTTTCTCAACAATTTCTTTGTGAAATTCGGGCTGCTGTGTACCTTGTATTATACCGGTTACCAGTTTGTGCTTTTGAATATTAAAGATGGATAATTGTAGATGTTTACCGTTTTCCTGAATGGGTAACTCGTAATATTCTTTACCAGTCACCAGAGCAGTTTGAAATAATTTGCCAAATGTGCCTAGTTTATTTAAATCCGCTCCACGCATACCCGGGTTAGCTTCGAAACACATTTCCATGTCATTACCCAATTGACGGGCAAAGCTGGCATTCATCTCAACTACTTTTGATTGATCATCAACAATGACAACACCTGATGGAATTTTTTGCAATAGTATGGTTGCTTTATGGTGGGCAACCATTCTCATGTAAGAAACACACATGCCTGTTTCGGCGTGCTTGCTAAGAAGCGCATGAGCAAAGTCACGACAGGTATCGTATCCACAACCGCTGCAATTCAGTTCTTCACTTACATTTGCCTTTCCTATGCTCAGCAAGGCTTTATTAATATCTTCAGCACTGAAATCTTGTGGTTTAACCGTTTCAATGTTGAAAAAATCGCGTTCTATATTTAAATTATCCTCTTTGGTAATATCTGTTGAATCTGATTGTAGCCTTTGCTGGTAGTGTTGATTAAGTTTAAGGTGTTTAATGGCAATGTCGTTTTGCGTGCTCATGCCTGGACCATTCAAACAACCCGTTTCGCAGGCTAATAATTCTAAAAACAGAGGACTCTCTTTTCCAAATTCATCTAAATTGTCGAGTACATTACGCACCATGTTCTGACCAGTGAAACTCATGAAGGTGCTATCTCCACTGTTGCCGGTTTGCTTTATTGTATCAATCATACCGCCATCAAATGGGTAGATAACACCCTCACGAGCTTCATAAGGTTTCAATGTGAATTTATGTTGATTATTCAGAGCCTCTAATGATATGTTTTCTGATTCGAGCCAGTTGTTTAATTCTTTAAAGGTGATGGCTACATCAACCAAATCAGCTGAATCATCCGTTTCTGATTTCTTTCCAATGCAAGGCCCAATAAAAACAACACCAATGTCATTTCCGTACCAACGGCGCAGTTGACGCGCGTGTGTTAGCATTGGCGACATGTACGGCGTGATGGACATGGTGTGTTGTGGGTAGTATTTACGAATCAACTCAACAACTACCGGGCAAGCCGAAGAAATATATACGCCTGACTGACGTGCTTTAAGGTAGTGGCTAATTTGATTTGATACTTCTTGGGCACCAATGGCTGTTTCCGAAACGCCATCAAAACCTAATTGATATAAGGCATCAACAAGTACCTTCTGATTATCGCCATATTCCGAGGTGAAAGATGGTGCTAATGAGACGTATACTTTTTTCTTTCCCTTTAATAATAACTTAACACGCGATAAGCCATCTCTTACTTTTTTTGCGCCCGTTGGACAAATAGCAACACAATGGCCACAATATATACACATCTCGTTAAGCACCGATGCCTTATCGTCGCTCACCTTAATTGCCTTGGTCGGACATTCTCTAATGCACTTATAGCAATCTTTACAATCGTTGGTTTCGGTATATATTGGTTTTAATTTCATTTGCTTTATTAAAGGTGATTAGCCAATATAGAGTGTATGTTACTTTGCGTAACGCCTTCGTATTCGGTTTCGTCAATTTCGATAACAGGTCCTTTGTTGCAGGTCTCACTACAAAGGTGACCTCTGAAATCGATGCTTGCATCCAAGCCATTTTCATCCAAATAGTCTTTGATGAGTGTTAGGTTATCAGCATTTCCACGAGAGTAGCAGGAGCTACCAAGGCAAATAAGTATTTTATGTGTACCTGTTGTTGACATGGCTATTAACTTTGGTAAGTCTAATATCCAAAGCTATGCCACTTAGTGTATGTGTCAGATTATGAAGGGGGAAGGAGTTGGGAGTTTTAGCTTATTATTTTTTACGTGTTCGGATTGTCCTAAAACTGAACGATTATAAAATTTTAATGTCCTAAAGTTGATCAGTGAATTATTTCTGAACGATTCGTGTTGGCAAGGTGATTTTGTGTTTTTGGGCTTTCAAATACAGCGTATTTCGGCTAATGCCCAACGTTTTTGCCGAAAGTGTAATGTTGTAATTCAAGTGTACGAGCGTTTCTGAAATTAACTGACGCTCCATTTCTTGCATTGTTCTGAGTTGAAATGTTTTTGTGTCAGAAGTTTTCTGATCCACTTGATCTTTTTTCTTTTCTTCTTCTTTTTTAAGCTTGAGGTTTTCAAAGGAAATATTGCCATCGAGATTGACATACTGCTCCACTGCATTTTCAAGCTCTCGTATATTTCCGGGCCAGTCGTAATCCAGAAATTGTTGTAGGATAGAGTAGCGTAACTGTGGAATCTCCTTTTGTAGACGAACAGCCTTTTTGTTCAGGAAGAAGCGTATTAAGGATGGCAGGTCTTCCATTCGTTCACGTAATGCAGGTATTTTTAATGGTATTACACTCAGGCGATAATATAAATCAAGTCGAAAATTACCCTTCTCAACTTCGTCTTTTAAGTTTTTATTTGAAGCAGCAATAATGCGAACATCAACCGGAATATTTTTATCTCCGCCAACACGTGTTATGGCACTTTCTTGGATGGCGCGTAAAAGCTTAACCTGAAGTTCTGGTTTCATGTCGCCAATCTCATCTAAAAATAAGGTACCCCCATTGGCCAATTCAAATTTACCCGGATGACCTCCTTTTTTTGCTCCTGTAAAAGCGCCGTCGTCGTAGCCAAAAAGTTCGCTTTCGATGAGGTTTTCACTGATGGCAGCGCAGTTGATGGCAACGAAGCCATTTTCACTACGGCTACTGGCATTGTGCATGCTTTGCGCAAATACCTCTTTACCCGTTCCGCTTTCAGCTTCAATAAGCACGGTGGAGGGGCTATCTGAAATATTTTGAGCATAGTCAACCAATTTGCGCATCGTCTTACTTTTGGCTATGATGTCTTTAAAAGTAAAACGGGCTTGCATTCCGGTGTATTTATTAACCAGATGATAAACATTTTCTAATTCACGAATGGCAATGACTAGCCCAATTAGCTTCGTTTGTTCTTGATCTAAAATTGGGCTTACAGTGACATTGTATTTGATGCGCTGATCAAGTGTATTTATGGCAATTTCTTCGTTAACGAATTTCTTGCCAGAACTCACAATCTGATAAATATTAGTCCAGCTCGGTATTAATTGCTTGATATGAATATTTAGTAATTCGCGACGGCGGATATTTATCCATTGGCATGCCAGGTTGTTGGCGTATAATAACCTGCTTTGTTCATCCACCGAAATAATTCCAACTTTTAAAGCATTCATGATGGCAAAGGTGAACTGGTGAGTATCGTCCATCTTTTTCTGCATCGAAGCATCCTTGAATTTAGCTTGAATACTTGTATTGATTGCCGACATGGCCATGTTTAACCATGGAAAATCAACATCAATAGAAGAAATTAAATGGATTTGAAAAGGTAGTTTTATTTGTCTATTCTGAAATTTAAGAATATTATAGACCAGTTTACCTGCACTCAATAAGCCTTCATTTGGCAATTCATTGCTCCAGACAATGTTTTTACTAATGCTATTCCAATTATCGCCTTTGTTTAGTTTTAGCTTGTTAAGTTTAGTAGTATTCGAATAGATTTGTGTAATAAGGTTTTGCTCGTTTACAACAACAACCTTAAAGAAAGTACCTTTCATATTAGCAGCAAACTCATTAAGTGCTTCGTGCAAATTCTGCATCGAATTATCAGTGCTTACATTTCTATTACCAGGAACTTTTGTCGACATATGTGGTATTTTCTATTCGGTGTACAAAATTACTCATTTTAAATGAACCCTAGATAATTATTTCTACAGCATATTATCGCCCATGTGGGCGCAAAACGTGATGTGATAAATTGACTAGCTAGTTGTTCTTAATTTATTGACTTGTGTTTTAATGGTCAGTTAATGAGTGTTTAGGGGTTGCATTGTGTGGTGGAATTTCTGTGCTGTTGCTTTTTTGGTATGCCGCTTGATTCTCATTAAGCGTTGATGTGTCAAGCACATGGTTTCCGATCAGGTGAGCTGATGAAATTATTTAATGGCACGAGTATTAATTTATAAATCATATGCCAATGGAAGTAAAAAAGAGTAAAAAGGCAGACCTTGAGAATAAACGCTCTTTGTTTTTTCAGATGGGATTGATAATTACCCTCGGTGTTGTGTTTGTTGCCTTTGAATGGTCGACAACGAAAGTTGATGGTAAAGGTCAATTCTGGGTAGAAGAGGAGGTTGTTGAAGAAGAAGCGCCTCCAATTACTGTTCAAGATGAAATAAAGCCGCCTCCACCTCCGCCGCCTCCAGTTGTTTCTGACATACTAGAAATTGTTGATAATGATGTTGAGCTTGATGAAGAATTAGAAATTGAAGATTCAGAAAGTGATGAAGATTTCGAAGTTGATTTAAGTCAATTGGAAGAAGAGGAAGAATCAGGGGATCCGCTACCATTCTATGTTTTGGAAGATAAGCCAGTATTTCCAGGTGGCGATGCCGCTCTTCTTAAATATGTGAATCAAAATGTACGCTATCCTGTCATTTGTCAAGAGAATGGTGTTCAGGGAATGGTTACTGTATCTTTTGTTATTGACGAAAAAGGTAAAGTAACAAATGTTAAGTCCTTGCGTTCTCCTGATCCAAATTTGGAGCGGGAAGCCGTCAGAGTAGTAAAAACACTACCTGATTGGAAACCAGGTAAACAACGCGGAAGACCGGTGAAAGTTTCTTTCATGGTGCCAGTACGTTTTGTATTACAATAATTATCTAAGAGTATTTTACTGTTGTTCCTTAATTTTTCAGAGTTGATGAACGCATCAACGCAACATTGAGCAATCTAGGCCTTGACCCCTTAGAAAGCTCCCGAGATAACGATCTCAATTTTTTTAGGTAATAAAAAATAAAAACCGGTCGGTTCTGAATGACCCTGCAACTTCCGATATTATATCGACAAACAGAACCAACCGGTTTTTTATGCTTAAAACTTAAACAGTTTCTCAGTAAACGCCCCATTAAAATCGCCCCATTGGGCGCAAAAAGTCATCAAAAACAAACTCTGTAATTGTGTGTGAAAATGATAGTTGTTTGTGTAAGTTGTATGTTATTAGGTGTTTGTGGATTATTTTCCTCCTTAAAATAAGTATTTGTTGATTTTGGTACAGCCATTGAATTAAACAAACCATCGCTATTAGATTATTAATTCTAAAACCTCACATTATGAAAACGAAAAAATATAAACATGCAGATTTGGAGAAAAAAAGAAGCATCTTTTTTCAGATAGGGATCATCATTTCTTTGGCTTGTGTTTTTGTAGCCTTCGAGTGGAGTTCGAGTGAAAGTGGTCTGTCAATTGTTGAAAATGATGAAATATGGGATGATCCTGAAGAGATGATGCCAATCACTAGAGAAGTAGAAAAACCAAAACCGATAAAACCAATTCAACCGGAGGTTCTTATTATAACAGATGATCCGACTGTAACAGATGTCATTCCTGATATTATTAGTGAACCAGAGGATATTAATTGCGCCATTGAATTACCTCCAATGGTTGAAGAAGTTGAGGATAACAAGGTTTTCGTTCGTGTGGAGCGCATGCCTGAATTTCCAGGAGGAGATGCCGCGTTATTGAAATTCATAGCTTCTAATGTAAAGTATCCGGTTATCTGTGCCGAAATTGGTGTTCAAGGCAGAGTTTATGTTGCCTTTGTGGTTAGTAAAGATGGTAGTGTGACTGATGTTCAGGTTGTAAGAAGCCCGGATGCCAACTTATCAGCCGAGGCACTACGAGTTGTTAAAATGATGCCCAAATGGAAACCGGGTAAACAAGGAGGTAAACCAGTGAATGTATCGTATAACATTCCTGTTAATTTTCGCCTTCAGTAATTCATATCAATAGTATTCCCTAACCGATATATTAACCAGTACTGTGCAGTATCGTGTAACATAAATTGTTAATCCGTGCCTAAAGTGATAGCAATACAATAAACAAACGAACTGCACAGTACATTTTTCTTTGTGCTATGCGAAATTATCTTTCAAAATCAAGTATGAGTTTTATAACTCTATCAATTGTTGTTACTGTTATATTTATTGTTGCAGCTTGCACTTCATCCGGATCGAGTTTTAAGCCGAGACCACTGGGTGCACCTGGTGAGTTGCTTTTGGTAATTGATAATGTTAATTGGTCATCACAGGTGGGCAATACCTTGGGGGATATGCTCGATGATACTTTTCCGGCATTGCCGCAAGAGGAAACAATGTTTAAGAAAACACGCATTAATTTTTCCCAGTTTAAACGCCATTTTCGAACCTATCGTAATATTCTTTTGGTTTCGGTTCGTAGCGATACGCCTGTTAATAAAGTTAAATATAGAAAGAATGAGTGGGCCTTAAATCAGCAGGTTGCCGAAGTTGTTGCCAAGGATATGGAAAGTTTGCAAGAGTTGTTGATGCAAAAATGGCCTACCATCAAAGGCTTCTTTTATGGGGGCGATATTAATTCACTGGTGCAATCCTACATAAGAACATTTGAACCCTTGGCTGTTGATGCCATTACCAGCAATTACCCTTTTAGTATGCATTTTCCCAAAGGTTTTGAATTAAAGAAACAAGATGAAGAGTTTACCTGGCTTTCAATTGATCGTTTGGAGAGTCACCTGGGTGTATTTGTTTACCGTTGTTCATTGGATTCGCTCGAAGGGGATAAAAGTGTTGATTTGCTTCGTTTTAGAAATAATGTACTAAAAAGGCAAGTGCCAGGTGAAAACCCAGGTTCTTTTATGACAACTGAAGAAAACTATCCGGTTTTAGTGAATAAGAGTACGTTTGGTGGAAAAAAATGGGTTGAGCTCAGAGGCTTGTGGAAGGTTCAAGGCGACTTTATGGGTGGGCCATTTGTCGATTATTTCTATATCGACGAAGAGAATAATCAACTCTTAATGCTTGAAGGATATGTGTATGCACCATCAAAACCTAATAAAGGGATTTTTGTGCGCGAAGTGGAAGCGGTTTTGAAATCATATAAAGGAGTGTAATCTATTTCTTAATTTGGCTGTTAAATAAAGTTAATCATTCGGCGCTACATTTAAATAATTTGATGGACTGTTGGGAAAGCTTTATACTTACACCATGAGAAAAATAATACTGGTACTTTTTGTTGTGATTTTGAGTTTAGATGTATTGGCTCAGCAGAGCGATGTGGATAAACTTATTGAACAAGGCATTGCATTGCATGATCATGGTTTGTACGAAGATGCACGAAGTAAATTCAAGCAAGCTCTGGCGATGGATAAAACAAGTATTAGGGCTAAGTACGAAATGGCGTATTCATCCTCAGCTATAAAACTATGGGACGATGCTTTGCATTATAGCCGTTTGGTATTGGCAGAAGAAGGTGAGTATGAACTGGAAGCCTATTTAGTATTTTGCGCAGCTCTTGATAATGTTGGGCGCGACAAACAAGCCATTAAGTTTTACAAAAAAGCGATAAAGAAATATCCCGATGAGCATTTATTGCATTATAATATAGCACTTACGTATTTAAATCAAGGGGAAGTTGATTTGGCTCAGGCAGAAGTGCAACGGGCCATTCAATTGAATCAATACCATATGAGTAGTCATTTGTTGTTGTCAAAAATAATGGGATCAAGAGGTGATCGTTTAAAGCGAATGTTACCACTGTACTTCTTCTTATTGTATGAACAAGATACTGAGCGCAGTATTGAGGCACTTGATGATTTGCAGGCATATTGGCGCGGTGCAGCTATGCAAACCGGCAACGAAGTGAAAGTGCCCATAAGTAATTTGTCTTCAACTTCAGGTTTGGCAATGGCTAATATGGGTTTGGGTTTGATAGCCGCCACCTATATGGTTGATGATGAAAAAAAGAAACTTGAAGAGCCCTATAAATTAGCTCAGCAAACAAGTGAGTTGTTTAAATTATTGGATGAAGTTAAAACGGGAGAATTAGATTTCTTCGATATCTATTACGTTGATTTTTTTAGTTTGCTGATTAATGCCGGACATGTTGAGGTTTATAGCCATTACATTAGTAATTGTATGCATAAGGATAAAGTTTTATTATGGGTGACTGAAAACAACTCCGAGTTTAGTTCGTTCATGGAATGGATGAAGTTACAGGAGTAAGCAAACGTTAAATTTGTCAAAAAAGGCATCACTTTTTGTATCAAAAAAAGAAAGTGCGCGTAGTAGTAGGTATAAGATGTGCAATTTATAAAACAATATTATGAGCAATATTATTACGAAGCATTTCCAATATACCGGTACAGATGATTTTGATGAGTCTTTGGATGATCAAATAAATAAGTTTTTGAAGAAAGAAGGAATCACTAGCGATCAATTGATTGACATTAAATATAGTGGGCATTCTGATCAAAGTGTTGCTGTTTATTCAGCCTTGATGGTATATAAAACGAAATAGAGATTTTTTAGCGTCTATCTTCATATAATTGGTTGGTAGGCTTTAATATAGAAAGAGGGTGTATTTGATACACCCTCTTTTTGTGTTTTAAAGAAAAAGCTGTAGTTTGATATTAAAATCAAGCTTCATGACCATAATATTTCTGCTCTACCTAATTCTATTAATTGTAATTGTTGCCTTTAGTGCACGCAAGTCAAAAAGTAATAATGATTTTGTTATTGGAGGCAATAAGCTTTCGGGATACTCACTAGCTTTATCGGAGCGAGCCACAGGGGAATCAGCATGGCTTTTATTGGGTTTAACAGGCTTTGCTTTTGCCGAGGGAATGGCAGCATTGTGGGTAGCAATAGGGTGTGTTTCCGGAGTTTTTATAATTTGGTTTTTCATGGCTCAACCGCTGAGAAAATATACCGAACGCCATAAAGTGATGACTGTGCCATCATTATTTATGAAACGTTTTCCTGGGAATGATCGATTAATTAGTCTCTCAACGTCGTTAATCGTTGTGTTCTTTTTTATGCTTTACATCGCATCGCAGTTTGCTGGGGCAGGTAAAATATCCGATAATACATTTAACATCGATCCATTTTGGGGAATGGTACTTGGTGCGGGTCTTGTCACCATCTATACAATGTTGGGTGGTTTTATAACTGTGGTAGCTACCGATGCTTTTCAAGCCTTGTTAATGGTGATAACCTGTGTTGTATTGCCTGTTGTAGCTTATTTTGTAGCGGTTCAGGCGGGAGTTGATGTGCAACAGGTATTGACACAGCTGCCTGAACATTACATTGATGCCGGAGGTGCAGGGATGTTTTCTGTATTATTGATTTTAAATGGTTTAAGTTGGGCTTTCGGTTATACGGGACAGCCTCAGTTATTAACCAGAATGATGGCGCTGCGAAGTGATAAAGAAACCAGACAAGGTCGTACTGTTGCTGTAATATGGACTAGCTTAGCCTATGTTGGTGCATTTGCCATTGGTTTGATTGGTTATGTTTTGGCCAAAAATGGATTATTAGGAAATGTGATGAGCGATTTGCTTGCTGACTCTGAACGAATAATGCCAACTATGGTTGTTACCCTGCTTAATCCTCTATTGGCGGGTATATTATTGTCGGGAGCGGTTAGTGCAATGATGAGCACAGCTTCTTCTCAATTAATGGTTGCTTCTACGGCTATTGGCGAAGATGTGGTGAATAGTTTTACAATGCAGAAGTTTATCCCAGAGAAGAAATTACTTTTAAACAAAGCGCTTATTTTAATAGTAGGTTTACTTGCTTTTATGTTTGCCATATCACTCGAAGAAACGGTGTATAGTTTGGTTTCTTACGCATGGTCAGGTATTGGTTCTTCATTTGGTCCAGCCGTTATTCTGTTGCTTTTCTGGAAACGTTTTTCGCTAGCTGGCCTAATGGGATCCTTAATTGGCGGTACAGTCTCATCCATTGTTTGGAAAACCTTCTTAAGCGATCCGACTGGAATTTCTGAGCGTTTATCAAGTTTTGTAATTGCCTTTATATTGGCTGTTTTATGTTCACTTATCTGGCCAACTAAGTATTCAGAAATTTCTTAAACCATAGCCCAGAGTGTTTTATGGTTCGTTCCTGAGTTTCAAAATCGGTATGTATTAATCCAAAGCGAGGTTCAAAACCTTCGCGCCATTCAAAGTTATCAACCAATGTCCAAACAAAATAGCCACTCACCTTAATGCCTCGTTGTTTGGCTTTAAGTACTTGTTTGAGCATGCTTTTGTGATATTGAAGTCGTCGTGCGTCATACACGTGATTATTCACTTTGTGGTCTGGGTAACAGACGCCACTTTCGCTAATAATGATTTGTTTTATTTGTGGGTATTTTGAATAAAACTTTAAGAGTTTATATACGCCTTTCGGAAAAACGTCAAGATTCATAGCGTTTAAATTTGCCTTTCGTTGAGTGGGATGCACTTCGTTGGCAAATAGAATTGGAGGATTCAGGCTGTGCTTTGCAATCACTCTGAAATAATATTGAATGCCTATGAAATCAAAATCAAATGCCATTTTTTCATTATCACCATCTTTGAAGTAGGCGCGGATGGTGTTTAAGGTTGGTATGGCATCACAAGGGTATCCCAAACCCAAAAGTGGCTCAAGGAAGAAACGATTTAACATAGCTTCCATTCGTTTGGCAGCTCTTACGTTTTTGGGCAGCTTATTAATGGGTTTAATATACGAGCAAGATAAGGCTATACCAATATTAGCATTTGATTGAAAACGTCTGATAACTCGTCCGCCTTCAGCAATACTCATAACAACATGATGTGCCGCTTTCATGAATGAAACAATTCCTTTTCTTTTTGGAGCATGGTATCCCATAAAATAACCAAGCCCTACAAAGGTCATTGGTTCGTTCATGACAATCCAATTGCTTACTTTGGAGCCAAAGTTATTTATGCAAACTTCCACATAATTGGTGAACCATGTTATGCTTTCGCGGTTGATCCAGCCGCCTTTGTCTTCTACTGATTGAGGCAAATCCCAATGGTATAATGTGACGTATGGTATGAGTTCGTTTTCGAGGCAGCAATCAATAACGTTGTGGTAGAACTCGATTCCTTTTTTATTGATTTCTCCAGTACCATTAGGAATAATGCGAGACCAACTGAGTGAGAATCTGAAAATTTTGAGACCCAGTTCTCTAGCTGATGCAATGTCTTTTGCAAAGTTGGTGTAAAATGCGGTCGCTTCACCTATTTGATCACTGTTATTTACATTATCTGTATTAGCAGTGAAGGTATCCCAGATGGAAGCTTTTTTGCCATCCTTTAAAGCTGCACCTTCATTTTGAAACGCACTAATGGTAGTGCCCCATAGAAAATCGTCCCCGAAATCATCTTTATCCATATACACAATCGAGCTGCTAAAGTATTGCCTTATTAAATGCAATCTGTTAAGGAATGATTAAGCTTTGCAGAAGAATTAAAATCATTTGTTGTTTTTTATGTTAGTAATCTCGCAAGCTCACTTATTTTTGTGGTATGATTAATCGAGTACTACTATTTTTTGTTCTTATTGCACATTTCGCTTTTGTTAGTGGGCAACTGCAGAATGATCTTTCGTACCCAAAGGATGAAAAGGTTCAATTTAATAAGAATGTAACTAATGCATCCTTAATTGTTGTAGGAAGTGTTGCTCTAACCTTGGTGTTAGATAAGCCCGTTAATGATTGGTTTCAAAATAATCAAACGGATTTTGGGGATAAACTCACTGATGTTAGTAATTTCTTTGGCGAGAAATATTTCATTGTGCCCGGTGTTGGAGCTACTTGGGGAGTTGCTCATATAATTAAAGATGAAAAGTTAAAGCGCACGTCCTGGAATGCTATGAAGAGTATTGCAACTACAGCGCTAGCTACCGAATTATTTAAATATTCGCTTGGAAGAGCACGTCCCTTTATGGATGAGGGAGCCTATTCGTTTCATCCGTTTAGTGGCGAAGATCATTACAAGTCTATGCCATCAGGACACACATCATTGGCGTTTGCAGCTTTTACACCTTATGCCGAAACCTATAGCCGTTGGATATATATTGTGCCTGCTTCTGTTGCTATTGCCCGAGTGTATAAAAATAAGCATTGGTTGTCTGATACAGTCTTAGGAGCTGGTTTGGGTTTTTTAAGTGGTTATATTTTTACGCATTATCCATCTAGTAAAGTGCAATTGTCATCCAATGGAGTTGTTGTCTATTTTTAATTAGTTTTACGTTTGTTAATAGTATGGATAAAGCAACAATGAAAATAGGAATAGCATTAAGTGGAGGAGCTGCACGTGGAATAGCTCATATAGGTGTATTGAAAGCTTTGGAAGAGCACGGTGTTTTTCCCGATGTTGTAGCTGGTACTAGCATGGGAGCTATCGTTGGATTGTTTTATACAGCTGGGTATTCACCTACCGAAATGCAACAGATATTACGAGATGAGAAATTTTATAAAATACTCGGATTTAATTTCTTGAAAAGCAGTTTATTTAACTTGAATCCTTTAAAGGAAATATTCGAGGAGAAGATTAAGAAGAATGATTTTTCGATCTTAAATAAGAAATTATTCGTGGCGGTTTCTAATCTCAATACAGGGCGCGTTGAGATTATTAGTCATGGGCAACAGTTGTTCGAGTATGTTATTGCATCAGCATCAATTCCATTTGTATTCCCTTCACAGAGCATAAATAATCAAACATATATTGATGGTGGACTTTTTAATAACCTACCGTCCGAATGTCTGATGGGAAGATGTGATAGAGTAATTGGTGTTCATGTTAATTACAGTGGCATTGTTGATGAGGTGGAGGGTTCAAGAGCCATTGCGGAACGTTCTTTTTTCTTGGCTTTAGAGCAGAACGTTAAATTAAGCCGTAATTATTGCGACTTTTATATTGAACCTCGGAAGCTCCGAAATTATCATTTTTGGGATTACGATAAAGTAGATGAATTGGTTGAGATTGGTTACAACAAGGCCATAAAAACCATTAAACAATTTATACTTCCCGAGCTCAAAGGAGTTTAAGGAATAAGTCCCCAGGCAGCAAACTGCTGGTTCTCATGAAAAGAAGTCAATGGTATAAAACCTTTGTAAATTAAGCCACCTCTTAATACAACTGGATTTTTCTTGATTTGATCTTTATAAAACTTTGCAGCCTCTCCCGGTTTAAATGCTTCAATTTTCCAGGAACCTTGAGCTTTAGAATGGATGCGTTTTTTTAGAGCTAAATTGATTAAGCCCATATTACATCTTAGGTTCGCTTCAATTAAAGGATAAAACTTTAAATCACCACTTTGTGTTTTGAAAAATAAGGCATCTACTCCAACGGGCCCTTTGTATTTATTATGGAGATGAATAGCCTTCATCGAATTAATGATCATGTTAGCTACCTCACCAATCCAGCCTTCAGTATCTGGTATGGTATTTTGCAAATGATTAGGTGTGTGAAAATACTCTTTATCAAAGCGTCCCTGTGAATCTGCATCGAAATAGTTAATGCCTAAAAACTCATATTCATTATTTTCATTAATAATAAATTGCAGCGATGCATCTTGTACTTTATCAAGAATTGCTTCAGCTAAAACAAATTGATGTTGCCTAATTTTTGATGTTAACCAAGGTTCAGTAATAGACAGGTCTTTTTTATTGCGAACAAATATAAGTCCTCTGCCCGATGAGCTCCACAATGTTTTTAAAACTATTCCATTGGGATTAAGAGCTAGCATTTTTTCAGCATCTGCTATTTGAATGATTTTTTCGGGAATACTAATTGGATGGATGAAATCATGTTTAGCTTGTTTTAGCTTTGATAGCTCTTTTGCTAATTTATAAGTAGTTATTCTACTGAACAGCTCTTTAGTATCTTGATTAGAGAAGTTGGGCCAATATTGAGTGGTAGTTTTAGTTTTGCTAAACTTTTTCGTTATCAGTTGGCTCCATCCCCATGGGTAGATTTGGTTTTGATGATTTGTTAATAAAGCGTTTTCCTGTTTTAATACTTGTGGATAATCAAAATTGAGAGAAGTCCAGAAATTCTTTAGTTCATTAAGTTCGCAATTACATATTATCTTATCCTTATTTGATCCAAGAAAGGCCATTAAGGGAGATATGTCATTTTCGAAAATACGGAGGTTTTCAGGTGCCATATAACTATTTGTTCCATTCTCAACAGCCATGTCGCAAGTTGGATTGTAGATGAAGCATTTAGAGAATGGCATATATTTGTGTTTTTAATTTTTTACAAAAATAGGATAGTTATCTTGATTTTTAACATCTAAATAACACACTCGGGTCAATCGGTGTAAATAATAGGTAGACAGTGTAATGTGGATATGAGGGGATGTGTTTTGACGAAAGTCATGTCACGGTTAAGCTACATTTTTTTGATACTCTTTATTTTTTGTGTTGTTTTGCTTTTAGAGACATGAAGAAGAATGTATTAAAATATCACTTTCTTAGTTGGGCGCTACTTTTTGTAATGCTTCCATCCCTAATTGGGGTAAATATTTTTAAGCATCATTGTTTTTCGTGTAATGAATATGAAACAGTTGCTACCATCATGAAGGTTGAGCATGAACACATGCATTCACATGGTGAAGCGACGCCTTGCTGTTGTTCTCATGAATCAATGTCTTGCTGTGAAAGTGAGGAATTTCAACATGAACATTTTAAAGGTACTAGTTGCTGCAACGAAGAATATAAGCGGATTGAAGTTAACGTTACTGTTTTCAACTCAATTCAAAAAAATAAAGTTGCGGAAATCGATTTGTTTTATCCGTTAGATTTGCATCAACATAGCTGTTTGATTGCCGATTCTAAAAAAAGTTTCTTCTATCAAAATGTAAATCTCTATGTGCCGGATGAACCATCCTTGGCCGAGAACTGCGTTTTCCTTTTATGATTCACTAATCATTTATTTTAGTCTCCATAATCTGGAGCAAGTTTAGAAACAATCTTTAGTATTTAAGAGGTGATTGAAATTGCAATCCCTTGAATGAATTAGTGGGAAATGAATAAAGTAATCATGGGGCTGTTTGCTCTAATTGTTTGCTCAATTACATCAGCTCAAGTATCAGATGAGTTAAAAGGTGTAATTAAAGCAAAGGAAAATGGTGAAACCATTGAATTGGTTGGTGCTAATGTGTATTGGTCTGGAACGCAAACTGGTACAATTAGTGATGGATCGGGGAGATTTAATGTGCCTAGAGTGTCGGGGAAGAATTTTTTGGTAGTTAGTTATATCGGATATGTAACTGATACCATTGATGTGTCGAATAAGAAAAATCTTAAGATTGAGTTATTACCTGATCAACAATTGGACGAAGTTCAAGTGGCAGGAAAGAAGCCAGGTGCTTACTTGTCACGATTGGATCCCATTGCTACAATTAATGTTACGGGTGAGGAATTGTGTAAGGCGGCATGTTGCAACCTTAGCGAGAGTTTTGAAACAAATGCATCGGTTGATGTAGCTTATTCTGATGCAGCAACGGGAGCTAAACAAATTCAATTATTGGGATTATCTGGAAATTACGTTCAAATGATGACGGAGAATATGCCAAATTTCAGAGGTTTGGCTACACCATATGGGCTGACGTATATTCCTGGTACCTGGATGGATGCCATACAGATATCTAAAGGAACATCAACTGTTGTGAATGGTTTTGAAGCTTTAACTGGTCAAATAAATGTGGAATATAAAAAGCCGCTCGATTCTGAAAAGTTCTTTCTTAATTTATTTGGCAGTGATATGGGACGTGCCGAGGCTAATGTGAACGGTTCGATTCATGTTAACGATAAGATGAAAACCGCTGTTTTTGCTCATTACTCAAAAGACATGATGTCAAATGATTTAAATGATGATGGATTTCGGGACGAACCTTTGCTTAGTCAGCTCAACCTTATGAATCGTTGGGATTTTAATAATAAGAAAGGATTTACTTCGCAGTTGGGACTTAAGTTTATCGATGAAGAACGTTTGGGTGGTGAAATGGAGTTTGATGACAATAAACCATCTGATGAGTATTACGGAATTAAGATTGATACGAAGCGACTTGAGGCTTTCGGTAAGGCAGGTTATATTTTTAAGGATCAAGTTAGCAGTATTGGCCTGGTGGCTAATTGGTCGCACCATAAGCAAAATTCATTTTATGGATTAAAAACTTATGATGCCACACAGAATTCGTTTTATGCCAATTTATTATTTCAATCAATCATAGGTAATGAAAACAATAAATTTACAACTGGTTTAAGTTTTCAGGGTGATATGTTTGATGAGCTACTTCAAATGGATTATCGCGATGGAAACACAAGTAATAATTACCTGAGAGATGAATTCGTTCCAGGAATGTATTTCCAATATACATATAGTATACCTGAACGTTTAACGTTAATAGCTGGCGTCAGAAGCGACTTTCATAATATTTATGGAACATTATTTACACCTCGTTTACATGCCAAATATAACATTGCCCCCAAAACCATATTAAGGGCATCGGCTGGTAAGGGATTTCGTAGTCCTAATGTATTGGCTGAAAATAGCTACCTGTTAGCCAGTTCCCGACAATTGCTTATTGCAGATGATATCGATATTGAAGAGGCTTGGAATTATGGAGCCAATATTACACAGTATTTTGATGTAGCAGGTAAAGAGCTAACTTTTAATATGGAGTTCTATCGTACAGATTTTGTCAATCAGCTGGTAGCTGATGCTGATCAGAGTGCACGTTTAATCTCCTTTTATAATTTAGATGGAAAATCTTATGCGAATAATTTCCAGGTCGAGGCAAAGTACGAAATGTTACGTGGACTCGATGTGGTTGGAGCCTGGCGCATGAACGATGTTAAAACAACATATAATGGTGTTTTGATGGAGCGCCCACTTAATAGCAAATATAAAGGTTTGCTTACCTTATCGTATGCAACGCCTTTAAAGAAATGGCAGTTCGATTACACTCTGCAGTTTAATGGAGGAGGTCGTGTTCCAACTACTTTGGAGAACTCCCCAGTCAACCAAAGACCAGATCGATTTGAACCATATCAAATAATGAATGCGCAAGTAACCAAGTTCTTTCGCAAGTGGAATGTGTATATTGGCGCAGAAAATCTAGCAGACTTTAAACAGCCGAATCCAATTATTGCAGGCGATGATCCTTTCGGTTCTGAATTTGATAGCTCATTAACTTGGGGGCCTGTATTAGGAAGAAGGATTTATTTTGGCCTTCGTTATTTTATAGATAGAGAATAGTAATAACCAGATAAATAAAAATCCAATGAAAATTTTAAAAAGTGTTTTGATGATCGTTTTGTGCTTGCTTGCTTTTTCGGCACAAGCAAAAAATGACAAAAAGAAAACTGAAACAGTTGTTTATAAAGTAGAGATGGACTGTCAGAGCTGTGTTAATAAGATTAACAAGAACATGGTTTATGAGAAAGGAATCAAAGATCTAAAAGTCGATTTCGAGAAGCAAACTGTAGCTATTACTTATAAGGTGGATAAAACCAATGGTGAAAAATTGGTTGCTGCATTCAAAGAATTAGGATTTGAAGCTTCCGAATTAAAGGAGGGAGATTGTTCTAAGGCGACAAAGAAAAAGTGTTGCGGAGGACATTAAAGCAGAATAATATTAGTCGTTTAAAAAGAGGTTCGCAATTGGAGCCTCTTTTTTTTCTTTCTCTAACCCCCACGTATCCAGTCCCTAAAAACCCCTGTAAAAACTTTCTTCAAAAAACCTTTCAAAGTAATTTGGACTTGTCAAAAACTATCCGTTATTTTGCACCCGCTTTGAGAGAAACACATGGTTGATTAAGGGGCACAGAGGCAGCAATGGCTGCTGAAAAGGAGTAACATTTTGGAATGATTTTTCGGATTGAAGAAAAGGATTTGGGTCGATTTTAGTACTTAAAAATAAACTTCAAAAAAAGCTGAAAAAACATTTGGAAAGGACGGATAAAAGTTCTTACCTTTGTCGCCGCTTCCCGCGATAGCTATCGCGGCG